>JARRIY010000089.1:0-10553 GCA_037379985.1 Maritimibacter sp. | reverse complement strand
CCAAGGCAGACGAAAATGATGCGCTGTGTCATGGGGGAAGATTATCGTGGCTCGGCGGCAGGGTGAAGAGGGTGCATCGCGTTCATCCCCCGCCCGAAAAGCGCGGCACGCGCCGGGCGAGCGCCTGCCCGGTCTGGACGGGCTGGCGCTATGGACACTCCGCTCGTCGCGGCACCGCAGGCAGTTTCTGGCAGGTATAAATGGCGTCGATCATAGGCTTGGGGGCGCCATCCCCCCGGGCAGACCTTCGCCCGGCAGCAGTGGGGGCGCTACCCCTTGCGCCAGACCATTTTCATGTAAATCCGCCCGCCTTCCAGCTCTTCCAGCATCTGAGCGATGCGCTTTTCCCGTGTCTCGGGGCGTTTGGCGCGGGCGATCCAGCCCAGATAATCGTTGCGCTGATAGGCCGGGCGGGCGTCATAGGCCGCGCGCAATCCGGCATCCTCCAGCCGTGCGGCGATCTCATCTGGCATCGGGTTTTGGCTGCGTGTCAGGCTCATGCTTCAGCTTGGGCCCGGTACGGGCCTTTGGTCAAGCCTGCCTAAGCTTCGGCTGGGATGCGACCGCAGCAAGGGGGCTGCGGTCGATCCGGGGAGCCGACCCCGAAGGGCACGCCCGGCATGCCCTATTAGTTAGAGCTGTCGCTCTCCATGTCGCCGTCCATGTCAGCGTCCATGTCAGCGTCCATATCGCCGCTCATACCGCCAGCCATGCTATCCATCGACATCGTCATCGCGTCGTCGCGGGTCAGATCCACCGGAATATCCAGCGCGATATCGCCGGCCTTTTCGAAGGTCAGCACCACATGCACGATGTCGCCATCATTCATCGGCGCTTTCAGCCCCATGAACATCACATGGTCGCCACCGCGCGCCAGCATATGGTCGCCGCCCGCAGGCACCGGGAACCCATCGGGCACTTCGCGCATTTTCGCCACGCCATCGTCGTCGATGATATGGGTGTGCAGCTGCACCATTTTGGCAACGTCCGAGCTGGCCGCGACCAGCCGGTCATCTTCATCGCCGGTATTGTGGATGGCAAAGAACGCCGCCCCGGCCATCGCCGTCATGCCGGACGAACGCGCATAGGCGTCTTCGATGCTGATCTCGGACCCGGCAAAAGCGGGCAGGGCGAAGCTGGCAGCCATCGTGGCCGCAATGAAAGTACGTTTGAAGGACATATGCGTCTCCTTGGTCCTGAATCTGAATAGCTGGGGCATGCGCCCCTTGGGAATCAGGCCAGATCAGGCGGCCCGCGGGCCGAAGGAGACATTTCCTCCTGCTCGTCCAGCGCATTGACGCTGATGGGCAGGAGCCAGGCAATCACCCGGGTTTCAGGGGCGTGAAAGCTGGGCAGGGCAAAGCTGGCCGCGAAAACCGAATTGCCATCGGGGCAGGGTTCAACCTGTTTCACCGGCTGGCCATCGGGGCCGATGGTGATCGTGGTCACAGTCGTGCCCGAACAAATCGCAATATCGGTGCCCAGATCGGGATTGGTGCCACGCGCATCGGCCAGCACAAGACTGGCAAAGACCACGGCAAAGGTGGTGAGATATGCAGAAATCACACGCAGCATGGCAGGAGTGGTAGCGGTTCATCCCGCGCCGGGCAAGCGGCAAAAGGAAGCGGGGCGATGCGCGGCGTAAAGCCGCGAACCTGCATGACGTACGGTGCCGACAGGTCCGGTTTGTCATTTCTCCTGTGAAGAAGCCCCAATGCAAAGTCTTGCCGCGGGTGAATCGCCAGATTGCTGGAACCAACCTTGTCTGACTGTAACTGAAGAGCGTCGCCAGACTGCATTTGCATCAAAATTTAAGGCGATCTTTCATGCGACCCGGCAACCAGAAGTTGCCACTCCGGTAGCCAGATTTTCCTTGGGTGTTATGGAAAAGAGATAGTGAAATATCCGGGACTCGGAAAACATGCATCTCCTATGTTACTATAATTGCAGGATAATTACGAAAACCATTTACGGCATGTTAAACGTAGGTAAGTACCAATTCACTCATATGAATTTATAGCGAGAATGCACGATGTTTCGTTTTCATGGAACGCGCACGGTGCGGCGCGAATTGATGGGCCTCGTTCTGCTTTCAGCATTGGCACTCAGTATCATTCTTGGGGTGTTTGTGCTGAAAACCCGATTGGATAGTCGTGAAATCGCGATGATCCAAACCAATGATAGCCTGGTTGAAACAACCTCAACTGTAGAAGCCCTGTTCCTGCGGGCTCGCCGGGCAGAGAAGGATTTTCTTCTGCGCAAAGACGAAAAATACCTCGCGCTTCATGCCGAAATCCTTACGGAACTACGCGCCGGTATTGCCGATCTGGAAGCTGGCGCGACGGCATTGACCGGCGAGCAGAATCCCAATGTCGAGCAGCTTTACGCGGCTCTGGCGCAGTATGAAGATCATTTCGGACAGCTCAGAGATCTGAACCTGGCCTTGGGGCTGAGCGAAAATGACGGGCTACAGGGCAAGTTGCGCGACGCTGTGCATGGGATCGAAGGGGCGCTGGATGAATTTGCTCCGGCGGAGATGCAGGCGAAAATGCTGATGATGCGGCGGCATGAGAAAGATTTCATCATGCGGGTCGATCAGAAATATGTCGATAAATTGCAGGCCCGCATTGCCGAGTTCCGTGAGTTTCCGGCGAGCATGTATCCGTCGCAACAGCGATTTGACGAGGTGATTGCTCTGCTCGATACCTATCAGACTGCCTTTGAGGGATTTGCGACGAAAACCCTGGCGGAACAGGATATGCGGCACGAAGTCTCTGCCAGCTTTTCCCTGGCCGAGCCAGTCTTTGAAACCTTCAAGACCGACCTGAACACCGCGATGGAAGCGCAAACCCAACAGGTTGAAAAGCTGGGTCGGCTCGTGATGATCGCTGCTTTTGTCGTCACCGCTGCGGTAATGGTTATTTTCCTCTGGCGTATCCTGTCGACCGTTCGGGCTGTCTCGGGTCCGCTGCAGCATACTTCCGAGGCGATTGAAGAACTGGCTGCGGGTAATCTCGATGTCGAACCGCCGGACTCGGCCTATGAAGAGATCAGTCGCATTGGCCTTGCCTTCACGAGCTTCCGCACCAGCATTCTCGAAAACCGCGAACGCGAGCAGAAGATGCGCGAACATGAAGAACGCGAGCGCAGCCGCAAAGCGGCGGAAGAGCGCGAGAAACAGGAGCGCCGTGAAGCCGAGATGCTGGCGCAGCAAAAGGCGCAGCAGGAACAGCTTGCCCGGGATCGTGAAATCACCGCTGAGATTTCCGAAGTGGTGGCTGCCTGTGCCCGGGGCGATTTCAGCCAACAGCTTTCGACCGACGACAAAGAAGGCGGTCTGGCTGAACTATGCAAAGGCGTGAACCAGATTACGGTGACAACCAATACCGGCTTGCTTGAGGTGAAAGAGGCGCTGATTGCCCTGTCGCATGGCGATCTTGGCCATCGGATGCACGGTGAATTCATGGGGCTGTTTGAGGATATCCGCCAGTCGGTCAACCGGACAGCGGAAAGCCTGTCAGAGATTGTCGGTCGTATCGACGCGGGCAGCGAGGTGATTGACGGGTCGTCGCACGAGGTTGCGATTGCAACGCAGAAGCTGGCCAGCCGGACAGAGCAAAATGCCGCAACGCTGGAACAAACCGCCGCTGCGATTGAGGAACTTGCCAGTTCGGTCGGGTCTTCCGCTGAGGCGGCGGACAATGTCAGCCGCGTGGTGAGCGAGGTCAAACGCGAAGCTGATAAGAGCGATGACGTGCTGGAACAGACCACGCAAGCGATGCGGACGATCAAGGATTCATCGAGCAAAATCGGCAATATCATCCGCCTGATCGACGATATCGCCTTCCAGACCAACCTTCTGGCCCTGAACGCGGGCGTTGAGGCTGCGCGTGCCGGTGACGCAGGCAAAGGCTTTGCGGTCGTCGCGTCGGAAGTGCGCGATCTCGCCGCTCGCTCAACAGGGGCAGCCAAGGAAATTGCCGAATTGATTCAGGACAGCAGTAATCAGATTGATCAGGGCGTTTCCCTTGTCGATCAAACCGCGGATGTGTTGAAACTGATTTCCGGCGGTGTGGCCGATGTGGCAAGCCGGATCAGCGAGATCGCCCTGTCTGCAGAAGAGCAGCGGACCACGATTGTCGAGATCAACTCTGCCGCCAACCGGATCGACGAAGCCACCCAGCAAAACGCGGCGATGTTTGAAGAAACAGCGGCCGCGACCCACGCGATGCAGGGGGAGGCCAAAAACCTTCGCGAGATCGTGCGTGAGTTCAATATTGAAGTTGATCACAAGGGTTCGGGGGCGTCGGTGGTCAGCTTGGACACATCAGTGGCTCAATCGGATCCCGATAAGGCTTGGGACGATCAGGCGATGGCCGTCGCGGCCTCCTGATCGGTGTTCAGCTGCGTTACTTCAGGGGCATGTGCCTGACCGGCGCGTGCCCCTCTGCTTTGGCCTATATCGAGCGAGGCTGCTCCTCGGTTGCCTCATTTTGTAGGCGCAAGCGACGTGGCGTGGCGCGCAGAGGCGCGGTGCTACATTCCCCGCCACCAAAACGAAAAACCCCGCCGGAGCGGGGCCTTCAGTCAGCGCTCAAAAGCGATCAGGCGTTGGCGGCCTGGGCTTTGGCGATGTCTTTTTTGATCTTCAGCGCGTTGGCCGACAGCTCGCTGTCTTTGGCTTTCGCGAGGAAGGCGTCGAGCCCACCGCGGTGATCGACGGTGCGCAGAGCAGCAGCCGAGATCCGCAGTTTGACACCGCGACCGAGGGTCTCGGATTGCAGCGTGACATCGTTCAGGTTGGGCAGGAACCGGCGACGGGTCCGGTTTTTGGCATGGCTGACGTTGTTGCCCGTGGCCGGGCCTTTGCCAGTCAGTTCGCAGACGCGCGACATGGTTTCATCCTCATCTTCCGGGCTGGTCCCGGGAGTTTCCCGGCCTGGCCTGTCAATACAAATGGGCGCCGCGACGGCAGCGCCCCGAATTCCGTTCCGCGCGTTTAGGCGGAATCACCGGGGCCGTCAAGTGAGTCGGGCGGTTATTCACCGCGTTCCCTCTGCCCTCGAGCCGGATTTATATGGCGCAGAGTGGGAAATATGGCAAGGTAGGATCTGGCAGGATCCGGCACAGACACGGGTAAGAAACGAGGCAGCCATGCAAAGCTGGCAGATCAGAGTGCGCGGGCAGGTGCAGGGCGTGGGGTTTCGCCCCTTTGTCTGGACCATCGCCCGGCGCGAAAATCTTGTGGGCCATGTGCTGAACGATGCCGAAGGGGTGCTGATGGCCGTGGCCGGGCCGCTCGCAGCTTTGGAGCGGTTTGAAGCCGCGCTCAGCGCCGAAGCGCCGCCGCTGGCCCGGATTGACGCGATTGAAGTGATGCATTGGGATGCCCCCGATCCGCTGCCAAATGGCTTTGCCATCCATGCCAGTGGGCCGCAGGGGGCCGAAACCCGGGTTGCCCCGGATGCTGCCACCTGCCCGGATTGCCTTGATGAGTTCCGCGATCCTGCCGCGCACCGCTTTCGCTATGCTTTCACCAACTGCACCCATTGCGGCCCGCGTTTTACCATCCTCACCGGGTTGCCCTATGACCGGGGGCAAACCACCATGGCCCCGTTTGAGATGTGCCCGGCTTGCCGCGCCGAATATGAAGCCCCCTCTGATCGCCGCTTTCACGCTCAGCCAGTGGCCTGCCCCGATTGCGGCCCGCGCCTGTGGTATGAGCAGCGCGGGCAGGAGCAGGCGGGCGATGCGATTGATCTGGCGGCGAAAGCGCTCCTGGCCGGGCAGATCGTGGCGCTGAAAGGGCTGGGCGGGTTTCACCTTGCTTGCGATGCGACCAATGGCGTTGCGGTGGCCGAGCTGCGCCGCCGCAAACACCGCCCGGCAAAACCACTTGCCCTGATGGCCTCGGAACCGATCCTGGTCAGCTACGCTCATCCCGACAGCAAATCCTTGTCACGCCTGCGCAGCGCCGCCGCCCCGATTGTACTGCTCGATAAACAGGGCTCGGTCCTGCCCGAAGTACTGGCCCCGGGGCAGGAAAGCCTCGGTTGGATGCTGCCCTATACGCCCCTGCATCATCTGCTGATGGATGCGGTTGGGCGGCCCTTGGTGATGACCTCTGGCACTCTCTCGGGCGAACCGCAGGTGATCGGCAATGATGAGGCGCGCGCGAAACTCAGCAGCTTTGCTGATGGGTTTTTGATGCATGACCGCAAGATCGCGCGGCGGCTGGATGATAGTGTGGAACGCTTTACCGCTGCCGGGCCGATGGTGCTGCGCCGGGCGCGTGGCATGGTGCCCGGCACGCTGCCCTTGCCCGAAGGCTTTGAAGACGCCCCGCAGGTGCTGGCGCTGGGCGGCGAGATGAAAGCCGCAATCTGCTTGACGAAAAACCATCAGGCGCTGCTGGGGCATCATCTGGGCGAGCTGGACAATGCCCTGACCCTCGAAGCCTTTGAACAGGCGCTGGGCGATTATCGTGACCTCTTTGATCATCACCCCGCCCGCGTGGCGGTTGATCTGCACCCGGGCTATCGCGCCACCCAGGCGGGCGAGGCGATGGGCCTGCCGCTGGTCCGTGTCCAGCACCATCACGCTCATCTGGCCTCGGTGATGGGCGAAAACGCCTGGCCGCTGGAGGGCGGCAAGGTTGCGGGCATTGTGCTCGACGGGCTGGGACTGGGCAGTGACGGCACGATCTGGGGCGGCGAGCTGCTGCTGGGCGATTATCGTGGTTTTGAACGGATAAGCTGGCTGAAACCTGCCCCCCTGCCGGGCGGCGATGCCGCCAGCCGCGAGCCATGGCGCAATCTGATGATGCGGCTCGATCAGGCCGGGCTCTCTGGGCTGGCCGACGCTCTGATGCCCGACCAGCCCCGCGCGCTGCTGCGTCAGGCAGTTGCCGCCGGGGTGAATGCGCCGCTGTCTTCATCGTCCGGGCGGCTGTTCGATGCCTTCGCCTTTGCCCTTGGCGTTGCGCCCGCACAGATGAGTTACGAGGGCGAGGCGGGCATGTGTCTGGAAGCCATCGCCGCAAAGGATCCGGTTGCAGGCTGGCCCTTCGGCACCAGCCCTGAGGGTGAGATCGACCCGGCCCCGATGTTTCGGGCCTGGGCCAGCGCGCGCAACACGCCGCTCTCGCAGGCCGCCGCGATGTTTCACGAAGGTCTGGCCGAAGCCTTTGCCACCCGTGCCCACGCACTGGTCGAAACCGGCCGCGCCAAAGCCGTGGCGCTATCGGGTGGGGTGATGCAGAACGCCCGCCTGCAAGCGGCGCTGCTGCGCCATCTCGATGGGCTACCGGTGCTTTGGCATCACAGCGTGCCAGCGAATGATGGCGGGCTGGCACTGGGGCAGGCGCTGGTGGCCTCGGTCGCCGATCCCACGGTCTCGGATCCGGCGGGTACCGCTTTCGCCAGCCAGTGATTGATCACCTCAACCACATGTTCATGATGCGTCGGGCAGTCGGTCAGAACCTCGGTCAGCGGATGCTCGCCCGCATATTTCCCGCAGATCACCACCAGCGCTTCGCGATAGATCCAGCGATCCGGCTTGTCGGCGTCGTCCACGTCGCGCAGTTCGGTTTCCACCTCGGCCCGTGCGATCGAGGCCAGCGGCAGGCACCCCCTCGGTTTGCTGCCAAACAGCCCGCGCGTTGATAGCCGCACCTTCCCGGCGCATCGGTCAAACTCCGCCCGCGCGCGCCGCATCAGGATCAGCAGGCTGGCGCCAAACAAAAAACCGCCCACCAGCACAAAAATCCAGGCGATATACAGTCCGGAAAGGGCGATGGCAGCGGGGATGATGGTAAAGAGGACAAAGACCAGAGAATGGATGAGAAGCCGCCGGGAATGCGCATCCTGAACAATCAGCAGGTCAGGTGTGTTTTTGAGAATATTCACGCGATTGTCCGGTCTTTCTGCGCATACCATTATAGGCTGAGTGGGGTGCGCTGAAAAGCAAGGACGCTTGCTATGGTTACGAATTGGCTACGTCTTGCGCATGCGCGCCGGTCTCAAGCCAGCGATTGATGGCTTCGCAGATCTGCTGGTGACGTGACCCGCTGCTATAGGCCTCGGTGATCGGATGGCGGCCAGCGCTTTGCCCCTCCTCAATCACCAGCGCCACACGATACAGGGTCGAACCGTCGGAATTGCGGGTGCTTTCCAGCTCGGCGCGGGAAATGACTTCCAGCGGGTGGCGTATCGTCCGGCTGCCAAACAGCGAGCGGCGGCGCAGCTCAACCCAGGCTTCGGGGCGGTGAAACACCACCTGAACCCGGCGCACGAACAGGGCAAAGGCTGTCAGCCCCAGCCCGCCGCCGAAAACCACAAAGATCAGCCCGGCCCAGACACCCGACAGGGTAATCGCCATCCCGATCCCAACGAAAACCAGAATGAACAGCCCCAGCATGATCCCGATGAAAAGCGGGCGATCATCGACGATCAGCAGGTCAGATGTATCAGAGGTAATTTTCATCGCACGCCCCCGGTTGGTGAGGACACTCTATCCAGAGGCGTGCGATCAGGGAAGGATGCCCTTCCCATCGAGGTCGTATCAGGCGTCGGCGGTTTCGTTCAGCGCCGCCACGGCGGTGCCGACAGAGGCGTCGTCAATTTCAGCAGGGGCATCAAGGAAGGTCACATCGGTGATGCCGATAAAGCTCAGGAAGAAGGTCAGATAGGGTGTGATGAAATCGACCTCAGAGCCGGTGGGCGTGCCCGCCGAGGCCCGCAGCACCAGCGCGCGTTTGCCGGTCAGCAGCCCTTCAGGCCCATTTTCGGTGTAATGAAAGGCGATCCCGGCGCGGGCGATCTGGTCGATCCAGGCTTTCAGGCTGGCCGGGATGTTGAAGTTATAGGTCGCCATCGAGATCACCAGCGTATCGGCGGATTGCAGTTCCGCCAGCAGCACGTCCGACAGGGACAGCGCGTCCACTTCGGCTTCGCTGCGGTCGGCGGGGGCTTTGAAGGTGCCCGAGGTGTAATTTTCGGTGATCTGCGGAATGCCGGTGGCAAGGTCGCGCACGGTCACGTCGGCAGCAGGCAGTTTCGCCAGCACCGCGTCGGTAAAGCCGCGCGAGGCCGAGCCTTCGCTACGGGCGGATGCATCAAGGCGCAGGATTTTCTGTGTCATTTTCGTCTCCAATTTGTTTAGACATAGGTTGTATCTTGCGCCTGCAAACACAATCTGGATGATTCAACAGTATGTGTTCATATATGCACAGGAGCCGCTATGAGTGACTGGGATGAACTGCGCACCGCTTATGAAGTGGCGCGTCACGGCACGGTCAGCGGCGCAGCCGCAGCGCTGGGCGTGCATCATGCAACGGTGATCCGCCATGTCGATGCGCTTGAGGCCCGGCTGGGGGTGAAGCTGTTTCAGCGCCATGCGCGGGGCTATACCCCGACCGAAGCCGGGCAGGAGCTTGCCCGGGTCGCGCAAGCCACCGATGATCAGTTCACCCAGCTTGCCGCGCGGCTTACGGGGCAGGGCGATGCGGTGTCGGGCGAGCTGGTGGTGACATCGCTGACCGGCTTTTCGCCGCTGCTGATGCCGATCCTCTCTGATTTCATGCAGATCTATCCGGATGTGCGGCTGCGCTATCGCACCGGGCGGCGGCTGTTCCGGCTGGAATATGGCGAAGCGCATGTGGCGATCCGCGCCGCCGCCCGCCAACCGAACGAGCCCGACAATGTCGCCCAGCATATGGCCTCGGTGGAATTCGCCCCCTTTGCCACGCAATCCTATGTCGACCGGATGGGGATGCCGACGGATGAAAGCTTTTCCGGCCATGATTTCATCGGTCCCGATGAGCCGGAAACCGGCGCACCCGCGATGCGCTGGACCGAGCAGAATATCCCCCCCGAGCGGGTGAAAATGCGGGTCAGCGATGATATCGCCCTGCTGGAAGCCATCCGGGCCGGGATCGGCATCGGCTTTCTGGGCGTGAATGTCGGGGAAAAACTGGTGCAACTGGCCGAGCCCCGCCCGGAATGGCAGGTGCATATCTGGCTTGTCACCCATGTCGATCTGCACCGCACCGCCAAGGTTCAGGCGCTCAGCTCGCATCTGAAAAAAGCGCTGAAGGCAAAACAAGCCGCCCCGGGGGCGAGTCGCCCCATGTGGTAACGGACCGCGGGTAATCCGCAACGACACCAGCCGATTCTGGCGACAAAAATCTACGTATTGATGGGATTGTTTCCGGAGGCGCGACGATTGATCCCGTCAACCGGCTTTGCCCGCGGCCAATTGCACTTTTTGGTTGATATTCTGTTTACTTCCAATCTCTTCGCCATAAAATCGCCCCAATCTGCTTTGGGGGTAATTATGGAATTCTTGATTTTTATACCGCTGCTTTTGGGCCTTGGCTTGGCGCTTGCCGGGTTCGGTGCCGGTGACGCATCATCGGACGCTGATGAAAGCGATAGCATTAACGGTACGGGTGGTCCTGATGAGATTGAAACCGGTGGTGGTAACGATCTAATCAACGCGGGCGATGGTGATGACAATGTCCATGCCGGGCCGGGTGATGACCAGATCAACGG
>JARRIY010000088.1:0-9414 GCA_037379985.1 Maritimibacter sp. | reverse complement strand
CCGCGCCACTGCCTATTTCTTGGCCGATCTTTATGGCCCCTCAGTGTCGGATATCGCGCATGTGCTGGCGCTGGAACCCCGGCATTTCGGCGCGCTTGCCGGGCTGGGGGCGGTTCTGGAAGAGGGCGGTAACCTTAAAGACGCAAAGGGCGCTTATGAGGCCGCGCTTGCTATACATCCGCAGCGCCCCGATCTAAGAGAGGCCGTCCAACGCCTCGAAGCCGCGCTTCAGGGCAGTACGATCTGAAGCGAGGCAGGAGCGCAGCCCATGTCGCGGATAACCGCGGTACTTGGCCCGACCAATACGGGCAAGACCCATTATGCCATTGAGCGGATGCTCGGCTACAAGAGCGGGGTGATCGGCCTGCCGCTGCGGCTTTTGGCGCGCGAGGTCTATGATCGCATCGTTGCTCTGCGTGGGCCTTCAGTTGTGGCGCTGGTGACGGGCGAAGAGCGGATCGTGCCGGATCGGGTGCAATATTGGGTCTGTACCGTCGAGGCGATGCCCGAGGGGATGGGCAGCGAGTTTGTGGCCGTGGATGAGATCCAGCTTTGTGCTGATCCCGAGCGCGGGCATGTGTTCACCGACCGGCTGCTGAATGCTCGCGGGCGGCATGAAACCCTGTTTCTAGGGGCTGAAACCATGCGCGGGGCAATCGCTGCGCTGGTGCCCGGGGCGCATTTCATGAAGCGCGAGCGCTTCAGCGATCTTAGCTATGCGGGCTCGAAGAAAACCAGTCGGATGCCTGCGCGCAGTGCGGTTGTCGGGTTTTCGGTCGATAATCTCTATGCCATGGCCGAGCTGATGCGGCGGCAAAAGGGCGGCGTGGCGGTGGTGATGGGGGCGCTCAGCCCGCGCACCCGCAATGCCCAGGTCGAGATGTATCAAAACGGTGATGTGGATTACCTGGTCGCCACCGATGCCATCGGCATGGGGCTGAACCTCGATGTGAACCATGTGGCCTTTTCCGCGCTGAGCAAGTTTGACGGGCGGCGGATGCGGCAATTGATGCCGAATGAGCTGGCGCAGATCGCCGGGCGCGCCGGGCGGTATCGCACCGATGGCACGTTCGGGGTGACGGGCGATGTGGCGAAGATGGATCCGGAGGTGGTCGAAGCGATCACCGAGCATCAGTTTACCCCGATCCGCAAGCTGATGTGGCGCAATTCGCGGCTGGAATTCGGGCGGGTCGGGGCGCTGATCCGGTCGCTGGAAGCGCCGACCGATGACCCATGGCTGAGCCGGGCGCGCGATGCCGATGATGTGTTGGCGTTGAAAGCGCTGAGCGAAGAGACAGAGATTCGCGCCCGGGCCAGCGATGGCGCTTCGGTGCGTCTGCTCTGGGATACCTGCCGCATTCCTGATTTTCGTGGCATTTCGCAGGCCGAACATGCGGGGCTGCTCGGGCAGATCTTTACCGACCTGCATGAGCATGGAAAAGTGCGTGAAGACTGGTTTGCAGCCCAGGTTGAGCGGATTGACCGCACCCATGGCGATATTGATGCGCTGTCAAAGCGCTTGGCATATATCCGCACATGGACCTATGTTGCGCAGCGAAAGGGCTGGTTGGCTGATGAAGGCCATTGGCGCGGCGAAACTCGTGCGGTAGAAGACCGCCTGTCAGATGCGTTACACGAAGCACTGACACAACGATTTGTTGATCGGCGGACATCAGTTTTGCTCCGGCGGTTGAAGCAGAAGGAGGGCCTTGTGGCCGAGGTGAATGACAAGGGTGAAGTGACGGTCGAAGGCGAATTCGTCGGCCGTTTGGAGGGGTTCCGGTTCCAGATGGACAAGGCCTCGTCACCGGAAGAAGCAAAGACTCTGCGCTCAGCGGCAGAGGCTGCTCTGGCACCGGAATTCCATCTGCGCGCAGATCGATTCTACAACGCACCAGATACCGAGCTCGATTATACCGAGCAGGGCGGGCTGATGTGGGGCGAACATGCCGTCGGCAAGCTGGTGAAAGGCGATGATGCGCTGAAACCGCGTGTTGCGGCTTTTGTCGATGACGAAGCCGGGACCGAGGTAGCCGAGAAGGTTACGCGCCGGTTGCAGCATTTCATCGACCGCAAGGTTGCCGCGCTGTTTGAGCCGCTCTTGACCATCCAGCGTGACGAAACGCTGACCGGTCTGGCGCGGGGTTTTGGCTTCCGGCTGATCGAAAATCTCGGCATCCTCTCGCGCGATCAGGTTGCGCAGGATGTGAAAGAGCTGGATCAGGATGCACGTGGCGCGCTGCGCAAACATGGCGTACGCTTCGGGCAATACACGATCTTTATGCCGCTCTTGCTGAAACCGGCGCCGACACGGCTGCGTCTGCTGCTGTGGAGCCTTGCCAATGACGAGCAAAGCTTCCCGGAAGCGCCGCCGCCGGGGCTGGTGACGATTCCGGTGATCGAGGGGATCGACCAGATGGTCTATACCCTGTCGGGCTATCGTGCCGCCGGAACGCGGGCGATCCGCATCGATATGCTGGAACGTCTGGCCGATCTGTTGCGGGCGCAGGATAGTCGCGGTGGCTTTGAAGCCAATCCCGATATGCTGTCGATCAGCGGCACCACGCTGGAACAGTTTGCCGATCTGATGGGCGGGCTGGGCTATAAGGCCGAGCGCGGCGAGCGGGTGAAGCAGAAACCGGAAGCGGAAGCGCAGCCGGGCGAGGCTGGCGCGCAAGCTGGGGCGAGCGAAGCTGAAGCCACGCCGGAAGCCGATGGCACCGCCAGCGAAGCTCCGGTGGCCGTGGATCATCTGCAAGGCGAAGGCACGGCCAGTGTTGAAGCACAGCCCGAAGCCGATCAGCCGGCTGAGGCCAAGGCCGATGACGCCGGTGCCAGCGAAGCTGAGGCGCAAACCAAGCCCGAGGACGAGCCGGAAGTCTTCTACACCTTCACCTGGGGCGGTTTTGGCCGTCGTCAGGGGCAGGGCGCTGGCGGCAATCGCCGTGGCAACCGTCAGGGGGGCAATGATGGCGAGGGGCAGCAACGCTCGCGTGGCGGTCAGGGCAAAGGCGGGAAACAGGGCGGCAAGCCGCGCGGTGGCCCGAAAGGCAAAGGCCAGGGCAATGACAAGCCGCGTAATTTCTCGTCGCGTCCGCCGAAGAAAGAAAAAGCCATTGATCCGGATAACCCCTTCGCCGCAGCGCTGATGGGGCTGAAGGATAAATCTTGAGCTCTGAAACTGCGTCTGCCGGAGCAGGCGCGCAGGGGGCGACAGGCTCCATGCGCGCCGATAAATGGCTCTGGCATGCGCGGTTTTTCAAAACCCGGGGATTGGCGACCAAGCTGATCTCGGGTGGGCATCTGCGGCTGAATTCGGAAAAGGTGGCGAAACCTGCCCAGGCGATCCGGGTGGGCGATGTGCTGACCTTTCCGCAGGCCCGCCGGGTGCGGGTGGTGAAGGTGCTGGCGCTGTCAGAGCGGCGCGGACCGGCCCCGGAGGCGCAGGGGCTCTATGAGGACCTTTCGCCGCAGGTAGAGCCCGAGCCACGTGCCCCGCGCTATGAGGGGAAAGGCCGACCAAGCCGCAAAGATCGCCGCAATGCGCAGCTTTATGATCCGACGCAGCTTGAATGATCGGTCCAACCCTAGTAGCAAGTTCCGAAACAATGGCATTCAGAGTGTTCCATGACCTATATCGTCAATGATAAATGCATCGCCTGCAAATACACCGACTGCGTGGAAGTCTGCCCTGTAGATTGCTTCTACGAAGGCGAAAACATGCTGGTGATTCACCCCGATGAATGCATCGATTGCGGTGTTTGCGAACCGGAATGCCCGGCTGACGCGATCCGCCCGGATACCGAGCCGGAAGCGGCGAAGTGGGTTGAGTTCAACCGCAAATATGCTGAGCTTTGGCCGGTGATCGTCGAGAAAAAAGATCCGCTGCCGGATTACGAAGAGCGTGACGGCGAAGAGGGCAAGCTTGAGAAGTATTTCTCGGAAGCCCCGGGCGAAGGCAACTGATCGGTTGCAGCCTGGCTGCAGCCTGTACGGTTAACCGATTTTAAGGGCGGTTATGTAACCGCGCTTTAAAATGTCGTGATTCTGTGATATATTCCTTTAGTGTGATGGACTGAAGGCTGTGCCCTCAAAGCTGGGCCGCAATGTTTATGTGAGCATGAAACGCAATACTGGGGCTGCGGATGCCAAAGCATCCGGGCACGGCGTTTTGTTTTCGGTTCGGGATTGAATGAGGAAAATAAGCATATGAGCAAAGCCAAAAAAGCGGAGTTCCGCCCGGATGATTATGTGGTCTATCCGGCCCATGGCGTGGGTCAGATCATGTCAATCGAGGAGCAGGAAATCGCGGGGCTGTCGCTGGAGCTGTTCGTGATCTCCTTCGAAAAAGACAAGATGACCCTGCGGGTGCCTACTCATAAGGCCACCGAAGTGGGCATGCGCGGGCTGTCGAGCCCCGATATCGTGTCGAAGGCGATGGATACGCTGAAAGGCAAAGCCAAGGTCAAACGCGCCATGTGGTCGCGTCGGGCGCAGGAATACGAACAAAAGATCAACTCGGGCGATCTGATCTCGATTGCCGAAGTGGTGCGCGACCTGCATCGCAGCGATGACCAGCGCGAGCAAAGCTATTCGGAACGTCAGCTTTACGAAGCGGCGCTGGAACGGCTGACCCGCGAAGTTGCGGCTGTGTCGGGCGGCGATGAAGTTGCGGCGCAGAAAAAGGTCGATGACGTTCTGACCTCGCGCGCGGCCTGATTTGGCTGAAAGCTGAGGTCACCGGAAATGCCGGGGCCAGTCTGACAGAGGATCAGCTCAAGCTGGGCCAGTCTGACAAGGGAAAACAAACCGCCGTCCTTCGGGGCGGCGGTTTTCCTTTGGCTAGAGCCCGCTATGAACCATGTCGCGAATCTTCACGGCTTTCTCGAAATGATCGAGCTGATGGGTTCTGATCCACCATTCGGCGGCTTCCATCAGCAATTCGGGATCGTCATTCTTATTGGCGAAGAAGGCGTAGAAGGACAGGCCGACGCCGTCGCCCTTGCTGGCGATTTTCTGATCGCATACGGCGATGATCTTGTCTCGAAGGCTGGCGCGCATGGGGGAGGGCTCGCGTTACAGCCAGGCGGCCAGTGTCAGAAGCGCGGTGATTTCCGCGATCTGCTGGCTGGCCCCAAGGATGTCGCCGGTCTGACCGCCGATTTTGGTGCGGGCAATCGTGGCGAGGGCGGCAACGGGAAGGGAGACCCAGAAGGCCAGAACAACCACGCTCCAGCCGATGGCGAAAAGCCCGATCAGCATCGCGGCACCCACCGCCAGCCAGGCGGTATCGCGCGGCGGGTGGCCGAAATTATTCGACAAGCCGCTGCCGCGCGCATTGGGCAGGACCGACATCAGCACCGCCATCGGCGCGCGCGACATGGCGACGGCGGCCAGAAACGGGGCGAAGCTGCCAGCGCCGACAAGGGCCGTCAGGGCGCTCCAGCGCAGGATCAGGGCCAGGATCAGCGCCAGCACCCCGTAGGAGCCGATATGGCTGTCTTTCATGATCTCCAGCCGTTCATGCCGGTCGAAACCGCCCCAGAGCCCGTCAAACGTATCAGCCAACCCGTCTTCATGCAGGGCGCCGGTCATCATCATCTGGGCGCCAATCACCAGCGCCGCTACGGCGGGGGCGGGCAGGCCCAGCTTGATCCCGGCCCAGCCCACGATGCCAGCGAGACAGGCCACCACCAGCCCGGCAATCGGCCAGGCCCAGGCGGCACGGGCGCCACGGGTAAATTCGCTATGCACGGGCAGGCGGGTCAGAAGCGCCAGGGCTTCGCCGATATCCGAGAGCGAAAATGTGACTGCGTCGTTTTTGGGCATAGGACTGGCCTTTCAGGGCTATTGCCGTTTGAGCCTCCCCGGTAAAGAGGTCGGCGACATGATTCAACAGGAGACCTGCAATGTCCGATGTACCGTTCAGTAGCCTTGCCGAGTTCCGTGCGCTTCTGGTCGGGATGCCCGGGCCGGACGCAACAGCCGTGGAAGGCGCGACCGACCGCAATATGAATCTGACCAAACCCCCGGCAGCGCTGGGGCGGCTGGAAGATCTGGCGATCTGGTATGCAGGCTGGCGCGGTGATGCGCGCCCCGAAATCAACGCCCCGCAAGTGGTGATTTTTGCTGGCAATCACGGCGTGACCGCGCGCGGCGTGTCGGCATTTCCGGCGGAAGTGACGGTGCAGATGGTGGCGAATTTCCAAGCGGGCGGCGCGGCGGTGAACCAACTGTCGAAAACCTTCGGCGCGAAAATGGATGTTGTGGCGCTGGATCTTGATACTCCGACCGCCGATTTCACCCAAGGGCCCGCGATGAGCGAAGCGGAACTGGTGGCGGCACTGGCGGCGGGCTGGGCTGCGGTTGATCCGAACACCGATCTGCTGGTGACGGGCGAGATGGGGATCGGCAATACCACCTCGGCGGCGGCGATTGCCCATGCGCTGTTCGGCGATACGCCGGAAAGCTGGGTGGGCCGTGGCACCGGCGTTGACGATGCCGGGCTGAGCCTGAAGGCGCAGGTGGTGGGCGAAGGGCTTGCTGCCAATCCGGGTGCGGCGGAGGACGCGCTGGAAGCTCTGCGCTGCCTTGGCGGGCGCGAGCTGGCGGGCATGGCCGGGGCGATTGCCGCCGCGCGTGCCGCCAATATCCCAGTGATCCTTGATGGCTTCATCTGCTGCGCTGCTGCGGCCACGCTGGAAAAAGCCGTGCCGGGTGCGCTGGATCACACCGTGGCGGGCCATGTGTCGGCGGAAGCGGCACATGGGCGGCTGCTGGAGGCGCTTGGCAAGGAGCCGCTGCTGTCGCTGGGAATGCGGCTGGGCGAAGGCTCTGGCGCGGCGCTGGCGATTGGCGTGCTGAAAGGCGCGGTGGCCTGCCATTCCGGCATGGCGACCTTTGCCGAAGCGGGCGTGTCGGAAGGCTGAGCTGGCTGATCGCAAAATTCACGGCGCGGGAGTCAGGCTTCCGCGCCGTTTTATTTAGCCATGGCTCAGAATGATTTCGCTCTGCATCTCAATGATGTTCAGGCGCTCTGAGATCCGATCCTGAAAATTGCCGAGCTGTTCGATAATGTCGCCCAGCCCTTCACCGACATTCTGAATGCGCCCGGCTTCGATCTTGGTCAGCACCCGGGTGGATGACAGGCCGGTGACGTGGCGATGCATGGCTTTGCAGGCGATCTGGATGCGGGTGGCCTCTTCGCGCACCTGATCCAAACCCTGCTTTGACTGGCTTGAATAGGCCTTGAGCTGCGCGCCCAGAATGCGCCGTTCTTTGTCGATATCGACGCGGTCGGTCGACAGGGTTTCCTGCTGCAATGCATCGTCGCATTCAGTCAGAATTTCGCCCATGCCTTCCAGCAGCATCGACTGCGCAACGGTGCTTTGGATCGCGCCGAAAATGCTGCCTTCCTGCGCGATATTGCTTTCGAACCAGCCCGCCATTTCGCGCGAAATCTCGGTGTAGTTCTTTGACAGGGTCGAGACCGGCCCGCCCGAGGGCTCCAACCGCGAGGCGATCACCTGCATATTCATCGGTACGGTATGGACGGCACGAAACACCTCGATCAGGGCATCGGTTTCGGTGCGCAACGCTTCAGCGGCATCCAGCATGCTGTGGAACCGGTCAAGGCGCAGGGTTTGCAGGCGACCCAGCCCCTTTTCACGGCCCAGCAATTCCTGGCTCAGCGCCTGTGCGCCGAACATGTCATAATCCTCAAAGCCCAGCTTGCTCAGCCGCGCCAGCAGGAGATTGGCGCTGTCTTCCGGGCTGATATTGTCTTCCAGCTCGATCTTGCGCAGGGCCGCGTATTCCTGCTGAACGAGAGCAAAAATCTCGCTGGTGGGTTTGATCCGCGCAGAAATGTAGCCGCCTTCGCAGGGGGCGATGGTGGCAAAGACCCAGTAATACAGCCCGTCCTTGGCCTTGTTTTTCACATAGGCGGCAATCGGTTTGCCGTTCTGGATATGATCCCAGAGCAACCAGAATACGGCGCGCGGCATGTCGGGGTGCCGGATGATCTTATGCGGGGCATTGAGCATCTCGCCCCAGTCAAAGGCCGCGACACGACGAAAGACTTCGTTACCTGCCTGGATAACTCCGCGCGGATCCGTTCGGGAAAAGAAGACTTCGTCGAGTGCAAAAGGAGCTTCGCCTGTTTCCGGGCGAAAGGCCTCCTGTGATGGCTGAAGTGTCAAAAGCCGATTCCTGTCTATCTCAGTATTTGTTCGCAGGATTTGGTGTAGCGAAAGTGGTTTACGGATCGCCTAATTTTTGCACATGAAATGCAATTTTTTTGTACAGCGCTACGGTCCGTCGCCATTGGCAGCTTTTTCATCAGTTTTATCGCGCTGGATCGCTTCATCGGACATGAGCTGAGCAAGCAGAACGCTGATAATGTCCTGTTCCAGCTCAATCGCCCGATCAATATAGGGCTGGTTTTCGGCGCTTGGCACGCCGGGTTTCCAGAACCTGCGCAGCTCTTTGATGGTCAGCCGGTCATGCTGGTCGAAAATCTGCACGGCGCGGTCGGCTTCGTGATCGGTCAGGCCGATATTTTCCAGCACATAGCGCCCGGCCCGGAGCGACGCATCGAACAATTCCCGCACCACATGATCGGCTCCGGCATTGAGCAGCGCATAGGTGTTTGCGCGGTCGCGGGCGCGGGCGACGATGACCAGATCGGGATTGGCCCAGCGGGCATGGCGCACAATGGCTTCGGCGGCGTGCGGCTTGTTGATGCCGACCACCAGAACCTTGGCCGTTGCCAGACCAGCGGTGCGGAGCAGATCCGGGCGGGTGGTATCGCCCAGAAAGGTTTTCACCCCGAGGCGGCGCATATATTGCACGCGCTTGAAATCATGGTCGATCAGCGTGGTGTGAAATCCGGCTGAGCGCAGCAGCCGGTTGATCACCTGGCCGAAACGCCCGGCGCCGACGATGATCACCCGGTGCTGTTCGTCGATCTCGTCGCTTTCCAGCGGGCCGCCTTGGGCAACATGGTGACGGACCAGCCAGTCATGCGCGATGAAGGCCAGCGGGGTCAGCAGCATCGACAGGGTGATGATGGTGATCAGGTCATTGGCGACCGGGGCAGAGAAGACGCTGTGTTGCAGCGCGAATGTGACCAGCACAAAGCCGAACTCACCGGCCTGAGCAAGCCCGAGGGTGAACAGCCAGTGATCGCGGTGATGCAACCCGAAAGCGCGGCTGAGCAAGGCAAGGATCAGGGCTTTGCCGGTCATCAGTGCCAGGGTCAGGGCGAGCAGGCGCAATGGCTCTGCCAGAAATCCCTGCAGATCGATCCCGGCGCCGACGGTGATGAAAAACAACCCCAGCAGCAGGCCCTTGAAGGGCTGAATATCGCTTTCCAGCTCGTGACGAAATTCGCTGCCGGCCAGAATGACCCCG
>JARRIY010000087.1:0-9415 GCA_037379985.1 Maritimibacter sp. | reverse complement strand
TTCCCGAAGCCCGCGATTATCTGGATGTCTATGAGCGCGCCGGGCTGCTTGGCCCCGGGGCGCTGATGGGCCATGCGATCCATCAGACCCCGCGCGAACGTGCCCGGCTGCGCGAGGCCGGGGCCAGCCTGATCCATTGCCCGACCTCGAACACCTTCATCGGTTCGGGGCTTTTCGACATGGACGGGCTGATGCGCGAGGGCCAGATCATTGGTCTCGCCAGTGATACCGGCGGCGGCTCGTCCTTTTCGATGCTGCGCACCATGGCCGCGGCCTATGAGATCGCCCAGCTCCGGGGCACGGTGCTGCATCCGGCGCAGCTCTGGTGGCTGGCCACGGCAGGATCGGCGCGGGCGCTGCGTCTGGACGACAAGATCGGCACGCTGGCGGCAGGGATGGAGGCCGATCTTGCGGTGATCGACCTCGCCGCGACCCCGGCAATTGCGCAGCGCGCCGGGCGGGCCGAAAGCCTGTGGGAAGAGGTGTTTCCGACCATCATGATGGGGGATGACCGATCCATCGCGGCGACATATGTAGCGGGCAAGCTGGTCTGATCCGGTCGTGATACCGTTGAAGGCGCGGTAACGCAGTTTAGGGCCGGGTCAGTCTTCCTGCGCCTGCGAGAGGATTTCCAGCGCAGCGGCGTGGATCTCGGCATTGGCGGCGGCAATCACCCGGCCACCCTGATGCGCCGGGCCGCCCTTCCAGTCGGTCACGACACCGCCAGCGGCCTCGATCACCGCCAATGGGCCCTGAATGTCATAGGCGTTCAGCCCCGCCTCGACCACAAGGTCAACCTGCCCGCTCGCCACCAGCGCATAGGCATAGCAATCCATCCCGTAACGGGTCAGCCGCACCTGCTTGGACAGGGCGTGAAAGGCTGCGCCCTCGGCAGCACTGCCAACCTCGGGGAAGGTGGTGAACAGAATCGCTTCCGACAGCGGACGGGCTGACATCGTTTGCAGATCCCGTCGCCCAAGCGGGCCGGTCATATAGGCCTGCCCCAAACCGCCCACGAAGCGTTCGCCGATATAGGGCTGATCGACCACGCCAAGGCAGGGGCCGGTTTCATCGCCCACCGCGATCAGCACGCCCCAGGTGGGGGTGCCGGACAGAAACCCGCGTGTGCCATCGACCGGGTCAAGCACCCAGGTCAGACCGCTCGTGCCAGACGTGCTGCCGAATTCTTCGCCGATGATCCCGTCATCCGGGCGCATCTCGGCCAGAACCTTGCGCATTGCCGCTTCGGCCTCGCGATCGGCTACTGTGACCGGGTCAAACCCTTCTGAATCCTTGTTATCTGCGGCGAGGCCCGAAACGCGAAAATGGCGCAGGGTTGCCTCCCGCGCCACATCAGCCAGCTTCAATGCTGTCTCGATCAAAGATGTTTTGGTTTTGTCATCAATCTTGAGCATTGCGGCCACCGGGGTTTGATACCCCGGCGGTACCTGCTGCATGTCAGAGCGTCAAGCCGCGTCCGACAGAACCCGCGCCAGTTCGAACAACCGGCGACGCTGGTTTTCGGGGATCGCGTAATAGGAGCGCACCAGTTCCAGAGCTTCCTTGTCGGCAAGGATATCGCCCGGCATCGTGGCTTCAGCCATCGCAGCCATGCCACCTTCGAGACCTTCAAAGAAGAATTCAATCGATACCGAAAGCGCTTCGGAAATGTCCCAAAGACGGGAGGCACTGACGCGGTTCATACCGGTTTCGTATTTCTGGATCTGCTGGAATTTGATCCCGACTTTCTCAGCAAGTTGCTGCTGAGTCATACCCACCATCCAACGGCGATGGCGAATGCGTTTTCCCACATGAACATCCACAGGGTGTTTCATTAAGTGCTCTCCTCGCTAATCAGCAGCAACGTATCCAGAGATCACGTTGAGGGGTTCAACCTCAACCTGTCTTTTTGGTCAGATTCTCCGCAAGATTGATTATTACTACATATCAATGACTTAAGTAATTAGTTATGAAGTATAACAAATGCTTCCTTAACGGATTACATACCTTTCGGATACCCGTCATGCGTGTTTTGCATCATTTTTTGCATTTTGCGAATCCCAAACTGCAATTTTGGATTTGCCCGCATAGGTTGTATTATTTCGAGCTTCAAATCTATAGCGCACAGCACTGAACGGCTCAATTTCCAGAGATTTGGCGCAAATCATTGGATAAATCAGACTTCTGGTCGCAATTCAGTTTTGCAAACGTTTGCAGGATACGCTTGACGTTACGTTAGCTTAACCGATTCTCCCAGCTACGTGCGATTCCCCCGGATGCACCCGGATCAGCTGCCATAGCTTTGCCGCAGCAAAGTCACCAAGGCCTTTTCGGCAGGCCCCCGCAGAGCTGCCGCTTCATATAAGTTCACATGCTTCTCGTCCAGCTCCGGCAAGGCGCCCTCATGCTCGATCTGTTCCAGCATCACCGGAACTGTCCCCTCGAGCAGCGCATGAACCGCCAGATCGGCAGATACGGTCGCTTCAATCGTGCGGCTCATGTCAGAGGACGCGGCAATTTCCCAAGGAATTCCAGCCGCATCCAGAGCCGCTTCAACCCCGGTCCGAAAGATATTGCGATTCTCAAAGGCCAGACGCAGCGGACGTTCACGCCAGGCCTCGCCATGGCGCGCGCCCACCCAGACCAGCGGCAGGGTTGCCAGCGTCTCGCCCCCCGGCTCAACCTCATCCTCGGTGGTCAGGATCACATCGCATTTGCCGTGATCGAACATCTCTTTCAGCCGATTGGTATTGGATGAGACCAAAGTGATCTTCATACGCGGATATTCGGCGTGAAAACGTTGCAACACCGGCGGCAAATAGGGGTAGACCACGTCATGTGGCACCCCGAGCACCAGCTCGCCCTCATAGGCGGCCCCGGTAAAACGCGACCAAACCTCGTCATTCAGGGCCAGCATCCGCCGCGCATAGCTTAGCAGCTGTTCGCCATCGGTGGTCAGCACCACACCCCGCCCCTGCCGTTCAAACAGGGATTTGCCCAGAGTTTCCTCGAGCCGCTTCACCTGCATGGAGACCGCTGATTGGGTAAGGTGCAGCAACCCGGCAGCGCGGGTGACACCGCCAACTTCGGCCACCGTCGCAAAGGCGCGCAGGGCGGTGATATCGAGATTTCGCGACATATCACGATTCCTGATGCTTTAACTAATAATCATTCATTTTTATTATGCTCCGAAAAGAGCTATCTAATCAACAGGCAAGGATTCCAAATCCGAATTCGAACAGTGTGGTCAGGAGTTAGCAATGCAAACCATCAGCCTTCATCATCATCATTCGTCCGGCTTCCACCCGATGCAATGGATCATTCAGGCCACCGCCACCCATCATCAACGCGCCCGGCTCGACAAACTTGACGACCACCTGCTGGCTGATATTGGCCTCGACCGCATGTCGGCCCATGAAGAAGCCCATCGTCCGTTCTGGGATCTTTCCTAAAGCCCAGCCCTCCCGCCGCTTCGGACCTTGAAAAAGCGCTTGGCTTTGCCGATATTCATCTGTGAGTGGCGCCATTCGGCGCCGCAACGTATTTGGCTATCAGGAGGCTGATAATGGCTGGTTATAACGCGGTTGGCGCAACGTCAGGCGCACAAACACAGATCGATGCAGGGCTGCGCGCCCATATGAACAAGATCTACGGCACAATGTCCGTAGGCCTGTTGCTGACCGCGCTTGCCGCTTGGGCGCTTGCAGGTCTGTCGGTGACCGACTCCCCGACCCAATACATGATCGGCGATGGTGAATACCTCACCGGGCTGGGCTATGCGCTTTACGCCTCGCCGCTGAAATATCTGATCATGTTCGCCCCGCTTGTGATGGTGTTTGGCTTTGGCGCGGTCCTTGGCCGGCTCAGCGCCGCCGGGGCTCAGACCTATTTCTACGTCTTCTCGACGGTGATGGGCCTGTCGCTGAGCTCGATCTTTCTGGTCTATACGGGCATGTCGATTGCTCAGACCTTCCTGATCACCTCGATTGCTTTCGCATCGCTCAGCCTCTGGGGCTACACCACCAAGAAAGACATCACCGGTTGGGGCTCGTTCCTGATCATGGGCGTGGTTGGTCTGATCCTCGCTTCGCTGGTGAATATCTTCCTGCACAGCCCGGCGATTGATTTCGCGGTCTCCGCCATCGGTGTGCTGCTGTTCGCGGGCCTCACCGCCTATGACACGCAGAAGCTGAAAGTGGATTACATCCAGCATGCTCATGCGATGGACAGCGAATGGCTGGGCAAGTCGGCGATCATGGGGGCACTGAACCTCTATCTGGACTTCATCAACCTGTTCCTGTTCCTGCTGCGTTTCCTCGGCAATCGCGACTGATCACAGGTTAGATAAACAAGCATTTGGGCCGGTCCTTGTGACCGGCCCTTTTTGTTTCACCACAGTGCCATCGCCGGCCCGGTCAAGTGATCTCCCAATAGCTGCCCTATTCCAGCCCAATTCGCTGTTTAGCTCTCTGTCTTACAGACAGCCAATATTGCAGCCCACAGGCATGGGAGACCGGACTTGCAACAGATCTTTCGCACGCTCATTGAACGTCCGGCCATTTTGCTGGCTTTTGCCTTGATGTTTGCTGGTGTTGCCATCTGGTTTCGCGCCCGCCGCCGGTTTCGCAAATACCGCGCCCTGATGGCGGTACGTACGGGCCATGGTGTGGTCGCTGACTGACCTCGCCGCCTTCTGGCGCACCCGGAGCTGGAAACGTCTCAAGCCCGCCTACGGCCCCGCAGAGGGGCCGTTGTCATGTCTGGGCACAAGCGCCAACCAAGCCCCCCGCCCCAAGCCAAAGCCTGAAACAAAAAAGGCCGCGCAAAGCGCGGCCCAATTCAAAGATCGAGGTAAGATTACTTGATCTTGCCTTCTTTGTATTCGACATGCTTGCGCACCACCGGGTCGTATTTTTTCACGACCATCTTCTCGGTCATGGTGCGGGCGTTTTTCTTGGTCACGTAAAAGTGGCCGGTATCCGCGGTGGAGTTCAGGCGGATCTTGATAGTTGTCGGCTTCGCCATGGTCTCAGCTCCTCATCGAGGCCACGGCCCCGGGTAAATCCTTGAAGCCCGCCTTTTAACGTGGCGGGCGGGCGAGTCAACCCGAAAGCAGGCGGAAGATGGAAGATTCCTGCCAGCGGGCTCTCCCCCCGCACCCCCGGAGTATTTTGGCGGGATGAAAGAGCGACGTTACCCGTTCGGGCGGAGGATCGATTATGCGCGGATGGCCTGTAAGCCGGATTTTGTAACGGGGTTGCCCCCGCCGATGACCATTCCTCTAGGCGGGCTGTTACCAGCACGCTCAAGCTGCCAACCCGGACTTCCGGGCCAAGACAGCCCTGGGGTCACGCCCCGCGAAGTCCCTATTCGGCATTGCTCCCGGTGGGGCTTGCCATGCCGCCCCTGTTGCCAGGGGCGCGGTGGGCTCTTACCCCACCGTTTCACCCTTACCCAGCCGAAGCTGGGCGGTCTGTTCTCTGTGGCGCTTTCCCTGGGGTTGCCCCCGCCGGGCGTTACCCGGCACCGTTGCCTTGTGGAGTCCGGACTTTCCTCGCGTCAGAGACGGGCAAGCCCATCCAGTAACCCGCGGTCATCCGGCCATCCGCGCAGGGCTGATCTAGGCGTAGGGCTGGCTGCGGTCAATGGCAGATGCCACACGCAAAGCGGCCCCGCCAAAGTGGCGAGGCCGGAAATCATCAGACAGGTCGGTCGAAAGGGGCTTAGTTGCTCTCGCCCGGGGTTTCGATAACCTCATAGGTATCGACCGGCTGCGGAGCCGCGCCACGCGCAGCGCGGAACGGGCGGGGATCCCAATAGCAGGCAAAGCCATCGCCATCCGGGTCGAGCCCATAGCGATCCGTTTCCGGCCCGCCATTATCAAGGAAAGCCTCTTGCGCCTTGTCATCGGGCGCGTAGCGGGCACAGGCATTGTCAAACCGCGATTTCGAGGTGTTGCCCCTGCGGGTATAGAGCGGCTGCCCCGGCTCATTGGTGGTGGCCAGCGCATAGGCCACGATCGACGCACCGGTGCCATCGGGGCGCGGCGGCAGATCGGTGGGCTGGATCATCACGTATTGCGCGCGGTTCTCGGCAATGCGTTCCTTGTCCGAAGCGATGGTCTCGCGATCACTGACCGCGTCGAAGTTCTGCTCATCCGACAGCGAAGCATCGGCCACCACGCCATCTTCTTCCACCACGGCCGTCTGGATCGTGCTGGTGTCATTCGCCGCCCCGGCCATGGTGGCCGACATCGGTGCCCCGGTGCTGGTGGTGCCCAGCACCGCCGCCGTATCTGCTGCCAGCGACGCACCGCTATTGGCGCCATCAAGCGGCTGCGCGGTCACTGGCGTGGCGGCTGGCAGGGTACTTGCCCCGCCATAGCCAGCGGCAGAATTGGGAATATCCGGGCTACAGGCCGCTGTGAAAGCCAGAACCGAGATTGTACCGAGCGTCGAAATGCGCATGCGAATGCCTTGCTGTTTCAGCCTTTATCGTCAGAGGCGGCTCTTACCACCATTTCGCGGGCTTGGAAACAAACCCGGCGGCACTCTCAAGCGCATAGGCGGTATTCAGCAGATCGCCCTCTTCCCAGGGTTTACCGATCAGTTGCAGCCCAAGCGGCAGACCTTTGTTGTCGAGCCCCGCCGGCACCGAGATGCCCGGCAGACCCGCCAGGTTGACGGTGACGGTGAACACGTCGTTGAGATACATCTGCACCGGATCGGCATCGATCATCTCGCCCAGGCCAAAGGCCGCCGAAGGGGTAGCCGGGGTGAGGATCGCATCGACGCCCTGCCCGAAAGCTTCGTCGAAATCGCGTTTGATCAGGGCACGCACCTTGCGAGCGCGGTTGTAATAGGCGTCGTAGAAGCCAGCCGAGAGCACATAGGTGCCGATCATGACACGGCGCTGAACCTCGTCGCCAAAGCCTTCGGCGCGGGTTTTCTCGTACATGTCGGTGATGCCTTCGCCCGCGCCCAGCGTGGCGCGGTGGCCGTAGCGCACGCCGTCATAGCGCGCCAGGTTCGACGAAGCTTCGGCAGGCGCGATCACGTAATAGGCGGGCAGCGCGTATTTGGTATGGGGCAGCGAGATGTCGATCACCTTGGCACCCGCATCGGCGAGCATCGCCTTGCCGTCGTCCCAGAGCTTTTCGATTTCATCGGGCATGCCGTCGAGCCGGTATTCGCGCGGAATACCGATCACCTTGCCTTTGATATCGCCGGTCAGCGCGGCTTCGAAATCCGGCACGGCCAGCTCGGCCGAGGTCGAGTCTTTCGGGTCATACCCGGCCATCGCGCCCAGCATGATCGCCGCGTCGCGCACGGATTTGGTCATCGGCCCGGCCTGATCGAGCGAGCTGGCAAAAGCCACCACACCCCAGCGCGAGCAACGCCCATAGGTCGGCTTCAGCCCGGTAATGCCGGTAAAGGCGGCGGGCTGGCGGATCGAGCCGCCGGTATCGGTGCCGGTCGCGGCAAGGCACAGGTCAGCGGCCACGGCGCTGGCCGAGCCACCCGAGCTGCCACCCGGGGTCAGATCACGATCATCGACCTTCCAGGGGTTCACCGCATTGCCGTAAACCGAGGTTTCGTTCGAGCTGCCCATGGCGAACTCGTCCATGTTCAGCTTGCCCAGCATCACCGCGCCCGCATCGGCGAGGTTCTGGGTGACGGTCGATTCGTATTCCGGCTTGAAGCCTTCCAGAATGCGCGAAGCGGCCTGACTGGCCACACCCTTGGTGCAGAACAGATCCTTGATGCCCAGCGGAATGCCGGTCATCGCCACAGCATCACCCGCCTTGATCCGCGCATCGGCGGCCTTGGCGCGCTCCAGCGCGATCTCGGGGGTCTTGTGCACGAAAGCGCCCAGCGCATCGGCGCCGTCAATCGCCGCAAGGCAGGCTTCGGTCAGCTCAACCGAGCTGGTTTCGCCTTTCGCCAGCGCGTCGCGGGCATCGGCAATGGTGAGTTTGTTCAGGTCGCTCATATCACTCCACCACTTTCTGCACGGCAAAGAAGCCCTCGCGGGCGTCGGGGGCGTTGGAGAGGATTTTCTCCGGATAGCCACCATCGGTGACCACATCCTCGCGACGTTTCAGCCGCATCGGCGTGACCGAGGTCATCGGCTCAACCTCTTCGACATTCACTTCGCTCAGCTGCTCGATGAAGCCGAGGATGGTGTTAAATTCGTCGGCCAGGGCCGGAAGGCGCTCTTCATCCACCCGGATCCGGGCCAGATGCGCCACCTTGCGCGCGGTTTCGGTGTCAATCGCCATGAAGCTCTCCCATCTGGGTTTCGCCTGCCCGTTTACCGCCCCGAAGCCCGCCCCGCAAGCGTCAGAGGGGGTGAGAATGGCCCACAAGGTGATATGCGGCCAAACACGAGGGCGTGTGGGCCCGTCTTGGTGCTTGGCCCGACTCGCCGTGCGCGGTTAGGCTGGGGCAAATATCGGGAGGATCGCATGAATATTATCTGGCTTGGGCATTCCAGTTTTCGGCTGGAAATCGAAGATGTGGTCATTCTGATCGACCCCTGGCTGAGCGGCAATCCGATGCTGCCCGAGGATCAGCACGAGGTCGCCATCGCAGGCGCCACCCATGTGCTTGTCACCCATGGGCATCGCGACCACGCCTCTGACGCGCCGGAGATCGCCGAAAAGCTCGGCATCCCGGTGGTGGGGATCTACGATCTGATGACCTGGTGGGGATCGCGCTACACTTGCGAAACGCTGGGCTTCAACAAGGGCGGCACGGTGAAGCTGGGCAATGTCGCGGTGACGATGGTGAATGCCAGCCATTCCTCAGCCATGCAAAGCGCCGATGGGCCGATCTATACCGGTGCCGAAGCGGGCTACATGATCGCGGGCGAAGGTCATGTGATCTATGTCAGCGGCGATACCGACATCATGGCCGATATGGAATGGATGGGCGAAGTCCATGCCCCCGATATCGGCATCCTCTGCGCGGGTGGGCATTTCACCATGGATATGGCGCGGGCAAGCTATGCGGCGCGGAAATATTTCAACTTCCGCACCGTGATCCCCTGCCATTACCGCACCTTCCCGCTGCTGGAACAATCGGCGGCGCTGATGACGCAGGTGCTGGAAGGGGTGGATGTGATCGAGCCGGAGGTGATGGAAGCGATCACGCTCTAAGGCGGGAAGTGGTTCGGTTTTAGCTATGCAATGAGGGCAGCGACCGACCGCGGGTGGTAGCGAAGCGTCCGCCCGTGGGGGCGGTCGGACGCTGCCCGGCGGTGCCCACCGGGCGAAGAGGTTTGGCTATTCGCAACGGCTATCTCACAAATTGGCTCTTTGCCGAATTATGGTCAGCTCCGCCCCTTACAGGGTGATCGCTTCCATCACCTCCGGCTCGATCACATCCACCCCTTCCAGCACCTGCGTCATCAG
>JARRIY010000086.1:0-13209 GCA_037379985.1 Maritimibacter sp. | reverse complement strand
ATTTTCCTTGGCTTCTTCGCGCTCTTGCGATTGGAGCAATTGAGGAACGTCGCGGCGTAGCATTCTATACGCTGAGCATGTTTGTCCGAGGTGGCGAAAACGCCCAACTTGCGGTCGAAATGGCAGAGCTCATTTCTGACCGTAAAGACCTACAAGTGGAACTAGAGCGGATACTGAATCCTCCGCCCCAAGAACCCAACGAGCACGAAATTGAACACCAGAATTGGCAACGGGAACGTGAAATCGAAGAAGCTGAGCGGCAGGATGGTTGGAGACAATGGCGCCAAGAGGTTCTTGCTGCCGAAGATCTAATGCTTGGGGAAGCAAACCGGGAAAACACGCTCTACAACCTGCACAACGTCATGCAGCAAACGGAACGCGACCACAATACGTGGGGGTATTGGGACGCACAGTTCGTTGAGACAGCGTTTTCTCCGGATTTTCTCGTAGGTGTTAGGGAAGGTCTGTCTGAGTTTTGGCGGCGCACCGACGTATCGCTGTTCAGTGAGCGAACGGAAGAAGATCGGAATAGCTATTCAGCCGCCAGCTTGATGGCACTTGCTGCGCTCAAATGTGAGGCTGAGACCGCGAATTGGGCCGAAGCCCTTTCGCATGATGAAGCAGTTAGGGCGACGCGTATTTCAACATTGGAGCTGAACGGGTTCGGAGCCTTTCTGCCGCAGCTGGAAGCGGCCCACCCTCACGCCATCGAAGAAGTCGTTGGTTCTGAAATCAACCGACAGCTCGCAAACCTGATGGATGTAGGACGGGCGCCCATTTTGCATGACGCGCTCCACCACGGCACACCGTTCATGCGCCAAATCGCAGCCACAGCGGCTACAGATGGCTTGCCAACATTTGAGAATGCGATGGGTCGAGATACCCAGACCGATCTCAAATATGCTTTTGAGTTGATTGCCGCCCATGGCACAGAACAAGCTATTTCGAGAGCCGTCAGTGCGATCCAGAATCATCTCGCTACTTCCAACCAAATGACAGCTGAAAGCCATCGGTTTTGGCTGAAGATGTTGACCCAACTGGACTTGGAGCAAGGATGCGAAACCGTGCTGGCAGCGACCGCCGATCTGTCAACGCAAGGAGCCCGAGACGCTGCGATTTCCATATTTGCTGCCATCTTCGGTGATCGTCACTGGAGCGGACAACCGAGTTTTGATGGGATAGAGAATGCCCGTCGCCTCGATTTGTTGACCCAACTGGTCATAAGAGCCTACCAAACGGTGCGCCCTCAAGACGATCAGCATCATGAGGGCACCTTTACGCCGAACACTCGAGACCACGCTGAGGAAGCTCGTTGGTTCCTTCTGAGTTCCCTTACTTCAACGAAGTCACCGAGAACGCTGTCAGTACTTTACGAACTGTCCGCAATGCCCGAATTCGCGCATCTGACCGACCGTTTGAAACAAATGGCAACAGAGTTGGCGGCGAACATAGCGGAACCCGAGGCCATGAGTGCCTCGGTGTTCCAAAAATTTGATCAAGAGCGAAACTACCGTGCCTACGACGACCCTTCACTGTTTGCGGTCATGAACCACAGGCTGGCAGACTTCGAGCACCACCTACTTAACGACGAGCAGACGACTGTAGCAATTTTACGAAAAGTGGAAGGCGAAACTGAGCTACGTCAATTCCTTTCGTACTGGCTGACCCAGAATGCCCGTGGTGCATACCTTGTTACACAAGAAGCCGTGGCAATTGCTGAAAAGCGAACAGACATCCGACTGCACGCAGCCGGTTTGGACCGATACGCATCAATAGAGGCGAAGTTAGATGACGCAAGACATCGATGGAGCGGAAGCCAACTAAGAGATGCTTTGATCGACCAACTCGTGGGGCGTTATCTGAACCATGAGCGATGTCGAGTTGGCTGCCTCTTAATCTGTATGCGCGAAACGCGGCAATGGGGGCATCCAGACACCGGCGAAAGAATGGATTTGGAAACGACGGTCGCCTGGTTGCAGAGCATTGCCAACGCCATCATGGAGGAACGCCCTGAGCTGCTGCTTTCGGTTAGAGGCATCGATTACTCCATTACGGCAAACGAGTAGACGCTATAAACGGACCGGCGCGTTGTGTATCGGTATTTGTCTTCTTCATATTCCGCTTAGTTTTGACGTTCCAGATACGTCTCAACCCGCAACGAAAGTCCGCTTCTCGCCTTTCACTCTCAGTGACCAGCATTGACACGCTCAGTCCAGAGTAGGCTTACTTGAGAAACATGTCTAACGACTGCTTCCAAACAATCTGTATCACTACCAAAGCAACCCGAATACTCGTCACAATCGAGAGCGACCCGCGCAAAATTTCGCCAAAAGTATAAATTTATGATATATGAATAATACACACCCAAGCAACACCATAACCTGTATGCTTTTACTCTATTTCCAACGGCCCTAATCTTAAATTTTTCCAGAAATCAAAGGGCGAGCTATCCGCATCCCTATATTCGTCTGCCATTCCAATTTGCATTGCCTCTGAAATTGCAGACCTAAGTGTATCCTTCGTTAACCTTTGATGAGTTTCTTTTCCGCGCACCTTAACAGGTTTTTTAAAGTCAATAGGTGCATCCCAGAGATCACTCTTACCTGGCCCATTATTGACGATATTGATTATTTCTTTTGCGTATTGAGCAATTTTACTTTCGGACTCATATGTTAGGAAGCTGTCGGCCAAAGACCTAAAATCCTCTCCCTTTCCACTGAGGCTGTCAACAAAGTCCTTCTCTTTTTTCATATCCTTCAGCAAATCATTCCGAAGGTCTGACAGGTCAACGGATCCTAAATCAATTTTCTCAGAGTGTCCGATTGGCGTCGCCCGTATCGCGGCTCGTCCAACGATTGGAACGCCGAGATAGTTCGTCGACATGGTCAATGCAGGAAAAATTTTATGTCCGCGATCCAAATCGTGCCATCGACTGGCAATTACCTTAATCGACGAGAATGGTACACCCTGCCTGTCAGTGCTGTAGGGCCTCTGCCCTCCCACCAGATAGACTCCGTCTTGCAACGGGATAACCTTTCCTCCACTGAAGCGTTTTTGCCCCGTGGGCGAAGGCGGTACATATATATGACTAAATGCATAAGCATCTTTATCCTGGAAAACCCCACTTGGCTCAGATATTGCCAGAAATGATTTCATGACACCTGTATGATTTGATTTCATGACGCGGTAAACTACGAAATGCGCTTCGGACTTACCCGGAGATCCGTAGTCAAATCTCTCATAGAAGGAGTGAAATCTATTATAGTTTTCTTCCTTTACATTAATGCGAACCCTAACCTGGCGGTGTGGTTCCGATGTACCCGATGGAAGCCCATGATCCAAAATACTTGCAACGACGCGCAGTAGTACTTCTTTTTTTGCACGCCACGCTTCCTACTGGCAAGTGTTGCGAACTGTCCAACATTAGACTCACTATACTCAGCGCAGAATAGGTCCCGAATTTCCTTCGGAGCATTATTGGAAAAATTGTTTATTTGATGAGCCAACTCCTTCCATTTGGGTGAGTTAGTTGAAACCTGCTTTTGATCACGTTTCGACTGATCAGCAAGCGCAAGTGCGTAGAATAATAAGATACGAGCAAGCCTGTTTGCAGAAAGCCCTTGTTCGTCTTGTCCGGAGCTCAGTGAGTCCCTCAATGTTCCTTCAACCCAATTAACACATTGCTCAACGCTGGCACGGTCAGCATCAAGAAACTTTTTTTGCAATGATTTCCACAGCAATGCTGCCTCCTTTTGGAAAGCCGGATCCTGCTCCTCACTGGCTCGGAGCGAGTGATCTCGGATGATTTTTTCGACCGATCAACTCCTCGATATGGTTGATCCTCACCTTCTGAAGTCATGTAGCCCACCGCGAATAAGCTAATTGACGAAGACTGGCTTTCCTCGACCCAAGTCAACAGAGAACCCCGAATACCCCAACAGAACATTAGAGCGGCACCTCGATTGTTACGGTCGCGCTTGGGGAGGGCATTTGCCGAAAATCAAAGCTGTGTCGTCGCACGAGAACTTCGACTCGCTGTGACTTCCGAACAACCGAAGGGGTGGCTTCTGTGCGCCCTCTGGCAACGGGAGGAAACATAAATGAAACATCGCAATGCAGCGAATATCAACCTCGCCATTGGGCGTTCTTGTTTCGTGCAATGCTCTGGCTGCTACAATCAGTTCGCAAAAAGCGAGGACCTCATCTCGAACAATGAAATTCTTAATTTTCTCTCGCACGCGAGGGATAGGGGGATCGAAAGCGTAACGTATTGCGGTGGTGATCCGCTTTCGCGTCCCCATATCATTGAACTGCTTCTGGAAACCAAGCGACTAGGCCTATTCGTTAAGCTGGATACTGTAGGAACGCCATTCTTGGGGGATGCTACCACAATCTTCTTCGGCAGAAATCACGTTAAAGGCATTGATGTGGCAGAAGTCGCTGCGATCATTGACCGAATTGGCATCCCAATTGATGGCTCGACCGAAGAAACGATCACGGTATTCCGCACAGGTAGAAAGGAGTTTCTTACCGAACAGGTGAAAATTCTGGAGCTGCTGGCTGAACACGACTGCAATATCAACGTGAATACGGTCGTTACTCAGAAGAACGCCAGCGACTTGATCGAGATCGGAAACCTCATTCACAATATCTCCGATGGTATTGGGTGGGAGATGTTCCAATTCAGTCCATCCGGTCCGATCAGCTTTAAACAGCGGGCAGGATTCGAGATTAATACTAGCACATTCCGCAAAAGAGCTATTGCCGCTCAGGCACATATGGCTGAACTCAACCATAAAGGCCGCGTTAGCGCCTTGGCAAACGTTGACCGGCGAGACCTCTATGTTCTGGTGGATTCGGACGGCGAAGCGTGGCGGCCAGTTACAGCTCCGTTTCTCGATGGAGACACCATCTTCAAACCACCGGCGAAGGAAGTGCTGGGTAATATCAGAGACGTGGAAAACTATGATTTCATCATTTCGATGGCCCTGTCCCCCTGTCACACCGCGGGAGAAAGACCCCGGGAAAGACAATCTCTCCGCTCTGCAACTCTTCACTGATCCTGATTGCCGATGGAAAGATAGGAGACAGAATGCTGCGCCATAGGTCATCGCACAACCCGTGACTATTGCTCATACTGCTTTATGCTTTCTGTTATAAGGCCGGAAGTGATACAAGAATGGCGAACAAGCATCAAATCAATAGGCCCTGAACTTAGAACAACACCCTGTCGTGAAAGACCCGACGGTTTGATGGGATGCACCACCACATCGCGATTGTTCGGTAGGGGGGGCAGCTATGGGCCGATTGAACACATCAGGAAGTCCACGTTTTGCGCATTTCTAGCATTCACACCAGTCGCAGCGAATTTACCACCTCCACCCAATCAAACAAATCCACCTCACCCAGCTTTCGCCCCGACTATCACCGATGCACAGCCACAGCTCGCATGCCGTTTCAGACGATGAATTGGGCAGCAAGCCTCTCTACGGAACCCGACCATCTGATGTGCGCGTTCATATCGTTGCAGAGCCTCTAATCGTTGCTAACAACCGTGCACGACATCCTGCGCCCCACCACACATTCCCGCCCCCAGTTCAGAAAATGTGTAGCAAAATGTGTAGCAAAACCGCCCATCCTGAAGGCGAGATACGCGTTAATGTTATGATATTAAAAGATAATACCCCATTTTTCGCACAAAAAATGGCGGAGGAGGTGGGATTCGAACCCACGGTACGCTCTCACGCACGCCGGTTTTCAAGACCGGTGCATTCGACCACTCTGCCACTCCTCCGGGCCGCCCCCGAATAGCGCGCTGGGCGGGGATTGGAAAGACCTCTTGCGCGGCTTTCTTGCGGGGGTGTGAGCGCCCTCCCCCCGGCATCGCCCAAGCGGGTCGCAAAACCGTGACGCACGAAACCGCTCAATGCCATGCTGAAGGCTTTTCACGCGCCTGGCTTATCGTTATGGTCCTCGCAAAAGGCGCGTAAAGCGCTTCGGTGGCACAGCGCAGCAAGGCGCAGCTAAGGGGCGATGGCAGAGATGGCACGTATTTCCACAATCCGACTGGCTTTCGGGGTCGCAGCAGCTTTGGCGCTGGCCGGATGCGACGACGCAAACCTTCCGGGTTTCATGCAATCCTCAGGTGACGCCTCCGCTGCGTCCACCGAGGGCGGGCGCACAGTTGAACGCGAGGTGGAAGCACCGGAAGTGTTCCAGGTGACCGATCAGGGGCTTTGGGACGGGCGTCCGTCGCTGGGCGGTGTCTGGGTGGCGCATCCGGATGTGGCCGACCCGCAGCGGGTGATCATCCGCAATGAAAGCAACAGCAAATTCGTCATCGGGGTGATTTACCGCCCCGAACGGCAAGGGCCGGGGCCGAAAATTCAGGTCTCGTCCGATGCGGCAGAAGAGCTGGGCATGCTGGCTGGACAACCGGCGCGGCTGAACGTGACGGCCCTGAAACGCGAAGAAGTGCCGATTGATCCGCCTGCAAGTGACATGGCAAGCGATATGGGAGCCGATGGAGGCGACGCCGCAATGGCAAGCACCGCCGCAGCAGCCGCTGCCCCGGCGGTTGCAGAAACCACGCTGGACGATCCGATTGCCGCCGCCGCCGCTGCGCTTGACGCCGCCGAGGGCAAACCCAGCGGCAGCGCCAGCACCGCAAGCACGGCCCCGCCGCGCGCGCCTGCCAGCAGCAGCGCATCGAGCCTGAGCAAACCCTTCATCCAGATCGGGATTTTCTCGGTCAAATCCAATGCCGATAATACGGCGGAATCCCTGCGTCATGCCGGGATGGTTCCGACGGTCAAACAGGGCACGATGAACGGCAAAGGGTTTTGGCGGGTCATTGTCGGCCCGGCGCCCAATGCGGCTGACCGTTCGGCCCTGCTGAAACAGATCAAGGCGCTCGGCTTTAACGACGCCTATTACGTCACCAACTAAACCGGCGGATTTGGGGGCAAATGCCCCCACCTGCCGGCTCTGAAGAAAAGGACAGCCCTGTCATGCCCAAGAGCCGTCTGCACCTGCCGCGCGTTATTCTGGCGCTTATCCTGACCGTTATGGCCACGCTGCCTGCCCGGGCCTTTGAGACCCAGGCGCGCAACGCCTATGTCTATGATCTGACGACGGGCACGGTGCTTCTGGAAAAGAATGGCGATGTGCCGGTGCCGCCCGCCTCAATGTCGAAGCTGATGACGGTGAACCTGCTGTTTGAAGCCCTGAAAGACGGGCGCGTGACGCTCGACACCCGGTTCAGCGTCTCGGAAAAGGCGCAGAATATGGGCGGCTCGACGATGTTTCTGAACACCTCGGATCGCCCGACGGTGGACGAGCTTATTCAGGGCATCATCATCAATTCCGGCAATGACGCCTGCGTGACCGTGGCCGAAGGGCTGGCGGGCAGTGAATCGGCTTTTGCCACCATGATGAACGAACGCGCGCAGGTGCTGGGGCTGGAAAATTCCAGCTTTGGCAACGCCTCGGGCTGGCCCGACCCGCGTCAGCGCATGTCGATGCATGACCTGGTGACGCTCTCGACGCGGCTGTTCACCGAGTTCCCGGAATATTACCATTATTTCGGGCAGGAAGAATTTCCCTTTGATGGGCGCGCGCCGGATAACCGGTTTAACCGTGACCCGCTGCTCAACCTTGGCATCGGGGCGGACGGGCTGAAAACCGGCCATACCGAGGAAGCTGGTTACGGGCTGGTTGGCTCGGCCATGCAGGGCGGGCGGCGCATTGTCTTTGCCGTGGCTGGCCTGCCGTCAAGCGCGGCCCGGGCGCAGGAAGGCGAGGCGATTGTCAACTGGGCCTTCCGGCAATTCGTGATGAAAACGCCGCTGAAAGCAGGTCAGCGCGTGGCCAATCTGTCGGTGTTTCTGGGCTCTGAGCCCGCTGTCGGGCTGGTGGCCGCGCAAGATGTCGAGCTGCTGATGCCGGTCACGGCCAGCGACAAGCTGAATGCCGAGATCACCTGGGCGACCCCGGTGAAAGCGCCGATTGCCCAGGGGCAGGAGCTGGCAAAAATGACCATCCATCGTGCCAATATGCCCGATACCACCGTGCCGCTTTATGCCGAAGCCGGGGTGGGCAAGGCCGGGTTCTGGCCCCGCTATCAGGCCGCCGCGATGAAAGCCTACGATTTCGCCATGGCCCAGATCGCGGGCGATGAAGCTCCGCCGCCAGCCGTGCCGATGGGCGATGGCGTCAGCGCGACCAACTGATCAGATGGCGGGATTATTCATCACATTCGAAGGGATCGACGGCTCCGGCAAATCGACCCAATCGCGACTCTTGGCTGATACCCTTGCCGCCGAAGGGCACGAGGTGCTGCATACTCGCGAGCCAGGCGGCAGCCCGGGGGCCGAGGAAATCCGTCGTCTGGTGCTGGAAGGCGATCCCGAGCGCTGGTCGGCCGAGACCGAAATCCTGCTCTTCACCGCCGCGCGGCGCGACCATCTGGAACGGGTGATCGAGCCGTCGCTGGAGGCCGGGAAGCTGGTCATCTGCGACCGTTTTGCCGATAGCACGCGGATGTATCAGGGGCTGCGCAGCCCGGGCCTGCGCGCCGTGGTCGACAAGCTGCACAGCCTGATGATCGGGCGCGAACCCGACCTGACCTTCATCATCGATATGGACCCGACCAAGGGCCATAGCCGAGCCAAAGGGCGCGGCGGCACCGAGGAACGGTTTGAGGATTTCGGCACCGAATTGCAGGCGCAGATGCGCGCGGGATTTCTGGCGCTGGCCGAGGAATATGACAATCGCTGCGTGGTGATCGACGGCGACCGCGAGATCGAGGCGGTAGCCAGTGACGTGGCCCAAGTCGCGCGGGAGCGGCTCAGATGAGCGTTGCCCCCGCCCTTTCGTCCGCCCGCATCCGGAAGGTTTTCGCTGCTCCCCTTCTTTCGTCCGTCGGCGCGACGGACGACGCCCGACCCTCCCCCCGGGCGGGCGTCGCCCGTTGCACCCAGCCCACTGAGGCCACCCATGGCTGATCCCGCTGAGCTGCCCGAACCGGACCGTATCGAAGGCGCGCCGCATCCGCGTGAGACCCATCGGCTGATCGGCCATGAGGATGCCGAGGCCGGGTTTCTGGACGCTTTCACTTCGCAGCGGCTGCACCATGCCTGGATGATCTCTGGCCCCGAAGGGGTGGGCAAGGCGACGCTGGCCTGGAAAATCGCCCGTTTCCTGCGCGCCAATCCGCCTGCCGACCCGAATGATATGTTCGGTGCGCCCCCTGCCCCGACCAGCCTCGACACGCCCGAAGATCACCCGGTTTTCCGGCAAGCGCTGGCGCTGGCTGAGCCGGGAATTTTCCTGTTGCGCCGGGGGGCCAATGACAAGGGCGACCGGCTGTCGGCTGCGCTGCGCGTGCAGGAAGTGCGCCGGATGCGGGCGTTTTTCTCGCTTTCCGTGGTCGATGGCGGCCGCCGGGTGGTGATCGTCGATTCTGCCGATGAAATGAACAACGAAGCCGCCAACGCGCTGCTCAAGAGTCTGGAAGAGCCGCCCGCCGGCACGATCTTTCTGCTGATCAGCCACACCCCGTCGCGGCTGCTGCCCACCATTCGCAGCCGCTGCCGCGAACTGCGTGTCGGCCCGCTTTCCCCTGATCTCTTGGGTGAAGCGCTGGCGCAGGCGGGCACAGATCCGGGCGGCGATGCCGAAGCTTTGGGCGAACTGGCCCGGGGTTCGGTTGGCCGCGCGCTGACGCTGGCGCATCTTGACGGGCTCACCACCTATCGTGAGATCGTGCAAGTCTTCATGGGCGCGCCGCGATACGACCGCGCCGCCGCGATCCGGCTGGCGAACTCCGCCACCGGGGCGGCCAATGTCGCGCGCTATGGGCTGATCATCGACCTTCTGAGCCAATTCCTTGCCCGGCTTGCCCGCGCCGGGGCCGGGCATATCCCCACCGTACCGCTCAGCCCCGATGAGCCCGCCCTGCTCGCCCGGCTCTCGCCCAATCTGCACGCCTCGCAGGCCTGGGCCCGGTTGGAGCAAGATCTTTCGGCCCGCGCCGCCCATGGTCGGGCGGTCAACCTTGACCCTGCTGCGCTCATCCTTGATATGGTTTTCAAGATCAACGAGACAGCGGCGAAACGGGCAGCATGAGCACAGCACAGATCACCGACAGCCATTGCCACCTCGATTTCCCCGATTTCGAGGGCGAACATGAGGCCGTGATCGCGCGCGCCGTTGAGGCGGGCGTCACCCGCATGGTGTCGATTGCCACCAAGCTGAAAAACGTGCCCGCCGTGCAGGCGAGTGCCGAGGCCCATGCGCCGGTCTTCTTTGCCGCCGCCACCCATCCGATGAGCGCCGCCGAGGAACCGATGGCGACGCTGGACGAGCTGCTGGCGCTGGCCAAGCACCCGAAATTCGTCGGCATTGGCGAGACCGGGCTGGATTACCACTACACCGCCGACAGCAAGCCGGTGCAGCAGGACAGCCTGCGCATTCATATCGAAGCCGCGCGCCAGACCGGCCTGCCCTTGATCATCCATAGCCGCGACGCCGATGACGATATGGCGCGCATCCTCACCGAAGAATACCGCGCCGCGCCCTTTACCGGTGTGATGCATTGCTTCTCCTCCACCCGGGCGCTGGCCGAAGCCACTCTCGATATCGGCTTCTACCTGTCGATGTCAGGCATTGCCGCCTTTCCGCGCTCAACCGAGCTGCGCGAGATTTTCGCCGATGCGCCGGTGGATCGCATTCTGGTGGAAACCGACAGCCCCTATCTGGCCCCGCCGCCCCATCGCGGTAAGCGCAACGAACCGGCCTATACGGCGGAAACCGCCAAGGTGGGCGCGGAGCTTTTCGGGCTCTCCTACGAAGATTTCGCCGCGCAGACGCAGGCGAATTTCGACCGGCTGTTTGCCAAGGTGGCGGCGTTTGAGGCGGCAGGCTGATGGCGCGGCTGAGCTTCACCATATTGGGCTGCGGCTCATCTGGCGGGGTGCCTCGAATCGGCGGTCATTGGGGCGATTGCAACCCTGACAATCCGAAAAACACCCGCCGCCGCTGCTCGATCCTCGTCACCCGCGAAGATGACGGCGGCACCACCCGGGTGCTGATCGACACCTCGCCCGACCTCAGAATGCAGCTGATTGACGCCGGGATCGGCGAGCTCGACGCGGTGATCTACACCCATTCCCATGCCGATCATGTGCATGGCATCGATGATCTGCGTCAGGTCGTCTATAACATCCACCGCCGCCTGCCGGTCTGGGCCGATGGGCCGACGCAGGACGCGCTGCTCAACCGTTTCGGCTATGCCTTCGTGCAGCCCGAAGGCTCCAGCTATCCGGCGATCCTTGATCTGCATACGATCAATGGCGATGTCACCATCACCGGTGCCGGCGGGGCGATCACCTTCACCCCGTTCGAGGTGGAACACGGCTCGATTGACTCGCTCGGCTTCCGGATCGGCGATTTCGCCTATCTGCCCGATGTTTCCGAGATCAAACCCGAAGCCTGGAACGCGTTGCAGGATCTTGATTGCTGGGTGCTCGACGCGCTGCGCCGTACCCCGCACCCGACCCATGCCCATCTGGCGCAGGCGCTGGAGTGGATCGAGCAATCCGGCGTCAAGCGCGGCGTGCTGACCAATCTACATATCGACATGGATTATGACGATGTGGCCGCCGAAACCCCTGATCATGTCACCCCGGCCTATGATGGCATGGTAATCAGCTACGAGGTTTGATGTGAGCACCCTGCTCGACGTTGTTCTCCCGGTCTTTCTGGTTCTGGGGTTTGGCTATCTGGCCGCATGGAAACTCGGGCTGACCGAAGGCGCCGTTGATGGGGCCATGGTCTATGCGCAGAGCTTTGCCTTTCCAGTGCTGCTGTTTCGCGGCGTCTCGGGCCTGCATTTGAGCGAAACCTTCAATTTGGCGATGCTTGGCTCGTTCTATACCGGGGTGCTGGTCGGGTTTTTCGCAGGTTTCCTGGGCGCGCATTACCTGTTCAAACGGCCCTGGCAGGATAGCGTCGCGGTTGGCTTTGCCACGGCCTTTTCCAATGGCGGGCTCTTGGGCCTGCCGATCACCGAACGCGCCTATGGGGTTGATGCGATTGGCTTCAACTTCGCGATCATCGCCTTCCACGCGCCCTTTGTTTACACGCTGGCGGTGACGGTGATGGAGATCGTCAAGGCCGAGGGGCGCTCGGTTGCCTCCACCGCGCTGTCAGTACTGCGCTCAATGGCGAAAAACCCGCTGTTGATCGGGATCGTGCTGGGGGCGCTGACCAATCTTTCCGGCCTCGCCCTGCCGGGACCTGCCAAAAGCGCCGTTGATATGGTTGCCGCCTCGGCCATTCCGGTGGCGCTGGTGGCGCTTGGCGGCGTGCTTTATCGCTACAAGCCCGAAGGTGATTTGCGGCTGGTGGCCTGGATTGTGGCTATCTCGCTGGTGCTGCATCCGGTGATCGTGTTCGGCCTTAGCCATGCGACCAATCTTGCCATCGGCCCGATGCGCTCGGCGGTGCTGATGGCCGCCATGCCGACCGGTGTGAATGCCTATGTCTTTGCCAATATGTACGGCGTCGCCAAGCGCGTTGCCGCAACGGCGGTGCTGGCGGGCACGGTGGTGTCGATCCTGACGATCTGGCTTTGGCTTGGAGTGTTGGGTTAGGGCGCGGCTGCGCGACGCGCGACATCGCTCGCCCGTTTCGGGTCACCCCGTAGGGTGCGCATTCATGCGCACCGCGTGTCTGGAACATGCAAGCCAATGCAGAATTTGGGCTGGGGAATGGTGCGCCTGAAGGCGCACCCTACGGCTACCCCCACGATCCGATCAGCTCACTGCATTGGCCGACCATCTCGCCCGTTCGCAGCACGGGCACGCTCGCATCCGGACGGCTTTGGCCGCGCCACTGGCGCGACGGTCCGTCCTCCTATCCCCCCGGGAGACACCTCCTGTGCGCAAAGTGGCGCGCCTGACCTTGGGGAGGCGTTGTGCTGCGGTTGGTCGATGCGCTCCGATCAAAAAGTACAAAATCCGGTTTTACTTTTTGCGGTCTCGCCAATGCGCCTTCCCGGGGGGACGGTCAGGCGCGGCACGGGCTTGAAGCCCGCGCCAAGGGGATAGCTATCCGCGAGGTGATCGGTGCGCCTGAACGCGCACCTACCCGCCTACCCCCGCCGCACTTGCCGTCCGATCAGGGCGACCAACACGAACACCCCGG
>JARRIY010000085.1:0-17355 GCA_037379985.1 Maritimibacter sp. | reverse complement strand
CATTGGGCCGCGATTCAAGTTGCAACATTGGCAAGCCCGCAAGATCATCCAGCGTTTCGATCTGGTGCGTGGCGGCAAAACCGGGGGCGGCGCAGGCCGTGACCGTTTCGTCAAACAGCTTCTGATGGTTCACGCCGGGCCAATCGGAACCGCCGAAATAAATCGCAGCATCGTAGATCTCGCCAGAGAAATCAAACCGCCCGATCCGGGTGGACATGTTCAGCGCCACGCCGGGATGGGCGTTCAAAAAGGCGCTGAGCCGGGGGCCGAGCCAGCGGGTGGCAAAGGTCGGCAGCACCGCAAGCGACAGGGTGCCGCCTTCGGGATTGGCCACCAGCGCCATGCTGGCCCGCTGCACCATGTCGAGCGCCCGCACGACATCGCGCTGATAGGCCAGGGCGGCAGCGTTGGGGATGAGCCGACGGCGCTCGCGGGTGAACAGCTCTTTGCCCAATTGCTCTTCCAGCGCGAGGATCAGCCGGCTCACGCTGCTTTGGGTCAGGTTCAGCTCTGCCGCAGCCGCCGTCACCGAGCGATGCCGCTTTCAAATGTTTATATGCGGGAATACCGTTTCTTATAGGGCTTTTCCACTGATATTAAGATGCAAATCGAATGATCTTTGGAGAGTCAACCATGTCGGGCACGCATAAAGGCACCTCTTTCAATTGGGCAGACCCGTTCCTTATTGATGACCAGCTCAGCGAAGAAGAGCGGATGATCCGCGATTCCGCCGCTGCCTTCGCCGCCGACCGGCTGCTGCCGCGGGTGACCGAAGCCTATCTGGATGAAAAGACCGACCCGGAGATTTTCCGCGAAATGGGCCAGAACGGCCTGCTGGGGGTTACGGTGCCCGAGCAATATGGCGGGATCGGCGCCTCTTATGTGTCTTACGGCCTGATCGCGCGGGAAGTGGAGCGGATCGACAGCGGCTATCGCTCGATGATGTCGGTGCAAAGCTCGCTGGTGATGTATCCGATCTATGCCTACGGCTCGGAAGAGCAGAAACAGAAATATCTGCCGAAGCTCGCCTCGGGCGAATATATCGGCTGCTTCGGCCTGACCGAGCCCGATGCCGGGTCTGATCCGGGCGGGATGAAAACCCGCGCGATCAAGACAGACGGCGGCTATCGGCTGGTCGGCTCGAAAATGTGGATTTCCAACGCACCGATTGCCGATGTTTTCGTGGTCTGGGCGAAATCAGAAGCCCATGGCGACAAGGTGCGGGGCTTTGTGCTGGAAAAGGGCATGAAGGGGCTTTCGGCGCCGAAGATCGGCGGCAAGCTTTCCCTGCGCGCTTCGATCACTGGCGAGATTGTCATGGACAATGTCGAGGTCGGCGAAGAGGCGCTGCTGCCCGGCGTGGAAGGGATGAGCGGCCCGTTCGGCTGCCTCAACCGCGCCCGCTACGGCATTTCCTGGGGCGTGCTCGGGGCGGCGGAAGATTGCTTTTTCCGCGCCCGGCAATATGGGCTGGATCGCAAACAGTTCAATCGGCCACTGGCAGCCACGCAGCTGTTTCAGAAAAAGCTCGCCGATATGGAAACCGAAATTGCCCTTGGGCTTCAAGCCAGCCTGCGCGTCGGTCGTCTGATGGATGCGGGCCAGTTCGCGCCCGAGATGATCTCGATCGCGAAGCGCAACAATTGCGGCAAGGCGCTCGATATTGCCCGGGCGGCGCGCGATATGCATGGCGGCAATGGCATCCAGATCGAATACCATGTGATGCGCCACGCTCAGAACCTTGAAACTGTGAACACCTATGAAGGCACCCACGATGTACACGCGCTGATCCTCGGACGCGCGATCACCGATCTGCAAGCGTTCTTCTGAGGCGCAGATGGAAAACGCAGCCCCCCTGACGGGCCTCAAGGTTGTCGAGCTTGCCCGCATTCTGGCCGGTCCCTGGATCGGCCAGACGCTCGCTGATCTGGGCGCCGAGGTGATCAAGATCGAAGCCCCTGAGGGCGACGATACCCGCCGTTGGGGTCCGCCCTTTGTTGAGCGCCCCGACGGTAAGGGTGGCACCGAGATCACGGCGGCCTATTTTCACGCTGCCAATCGCGGCAAAAGCTCGGTGATCTGCGATTTTTCAAACGCGCTGATCGCCGAGGCCGATGTGGTGATCGAGAATTTCAAGGTCGGCGGCCTGAAAAAATTCGGTCTCGATTACGACAGCCTTGCTGCCAGCAATCCGGGGCTTGTCTATGCCTCCGTCACTGGCTTCGGGCAGGACGGGCCGCGTGCCAGCCAACCGGGCTATGATTTCATGATTCAGGGCATGAGCGGGATCATGGATCTGACAGGCGATCCGGAAGGAGAGCCGCAAAAGGTGGGCGTGGCCTGGATCGACATTTTCACCGGGCTGTACGGGGTGATCGGCATTCAGGCGGCCTTGGCCGAGCGGGCGCAGTCGGGGCGCGGCCAGCATGTGGATCTGTCGCTGCTCGATTGCGGCGTCGGCGTGCTAGCCAATCAGGCGGCGAATTTCCTGCTGGGCGGGCAGGTGCCGACACGCCTGGGCAATGCGCATCCGAATATCGTGCCCTATCAGGTGTTTCCGGCCAGCGACGGGCATCTGATCATCGCTTGCGGCAATGACCGGCAATTTGCGGCCCTGTGTGAGGTGCTGGAAATGGAGGGCTTTGCCGCCAATCCGAACTACGCCACCAATCCCGAACGGGTGGCACATCGTGATGTGCTCTGTGCCGAGATTTCGGGGCGAACGGAACGGCTCGAGAAATCCACGCTGATTGCCCAGCTTGAACAGGCAGGCGTGCCAGCCGGACCCATCAACAATGTCGGCGAGGCGCTGAGCGATCCGCAGGTTGTTGCGCGCAGGATGCGGATTGCGCCGGAAGGCATTGTCGGGCTGAAAAGCCCGATCAGGTTTTCACGCAGCCCGCTGGAGCTTTCCCGCGCTGCGCCGGTTCTGGGCCAAGGCGACGCACAGTTTCAAACGGAAACCGACTAGCCCACGCGCTCAATACGCCTTCACCGCACGGGAAAGGGTGAGCACATCAACCGTACTTGCCCCAGCCTCGAAACACGCCTCTGATGCCGCAGCGAAAGTTGCCCCCGAGGTCATCACATCATCAAGCAACACAATCTCGCGATCTTTCAGCACCCTACCCCGCTTCGGATGCGGACGGATCGCGCCTTGCAGATTGGCAAAACGGCTGTCGACCCCTTTGCCTTCCTGGCTTTCGGTCAGCTTTGGCCGAAAGAGCGCGGTCGGCGCAACCTCCAGACCGGACACATGATGAAGCGCACGGGCAAGCTCTGAGGCCTGATTGTATCGGCGGGAAAAAACACGGGTCCAATGCGCGGGGATTGGCACGATCAACCGTCCGGGCCGCAGAATGTCGCGCCCGGCTCGGGCCAGCCATTGCGCAGCGGGCAGCACAATATCCAACCGATCACCGTGTTTCAGCCCCAGCACCAACCGCCGGGCATTTTCCGCATAGATCAGCGCCGCGCGGCCCTGATCCCATGGTCGGGCAAAGCGCATGCAATCATCGCAGAGATCCACCGCCCCATCCGCCGAGCCCGGCAAAGGCGCGCCGCATTTGTCGCAGATATGACCCGTTACAAAGGGGGTTTCCGACCAGCATTTCCCGCAAAGCCCCTGTTCGCCTGCCAGCGCCGCGCCACAGCTGACGCATTGTGCGGGATAAATCAGGGCAAGCGGCGATTGCATTCCGTCCCTTTCCTTCTATCTTCCGCCCATGGCTCAGCTCGTAAACCCGACCCGTTTGAAACAGATCCGCGCCCGTGCGCGGGCGGATGGCATGTTTTTGCAACATGAGGCAGCCGATGAGATTCAGGATCGGCTAGGAATGGTTAACAAAACCTTTACCAAACCAGCCGTGGTGACAGGTTTTCCCGATCTCTGGCGCGAATATTTCCCCGATGCGGTGATCGTGCCCGATGATGAGCTTCTGGCGCTGGAACCGGGTGCGCATGATCTGGTGATTCACGGGCTTTCGCTGCACTGGTCCAATGACCCGGTGACGCAGATTTTCCAGTGCGGGCAAGCTCTGGAACCGGATGGGATGTTTCTGGCCGCGACCTTTGGCGGGCAAACCCTGCGCGAGCTGCGCGCGGTGCTGGCCGAAGAGGAAGTGGCCCAATCCGGCGGGCTGTCGCCCCGCGTGTTGCCAATGGCCGAGATTCGCGATCTGGGGCATATGCTGCAAATGGCCGGGCTGGCTTTGCCGGTGGCCGATAGCGCCGTGCGCAATGTCACCTATGCCGATATGTTTGCCCTGATGCAGGATCTCAGGCTGATGGGCGAAGGCAATGCGCTGGCCCAGCGTGCCGGGAAAACCCCGCGCAGCCTCTTTGCCCGCGCAGCCGAGCGTTATGCCGACGCCTATGGCGAAGACGGACGGATCGCGGCCACTTTTGAAATGGTGGTGCTCACCGGCTGGTCGCCGCATGAAAGCCAGCAAAAGCCGCTGCAACCCGGATCGGCCGAGGTAAAGCTGGCGGATGCGCTGGGCCCGAACGGGCTAAAACTCCCGATGACAAGATCGGCGTGCTGATCGCCAATCTTGGCACTCCGGATGCCACCGATTACTGGTCGATACGGCGCTATCTTGGCGAGTTTCTGTCGGATAAGCGGGTCATCGACCTGCCGCGTTGGAAATGGCTGCCGATCCTGCAAGGGATCATCCTGTCGATCCGCCCGTTCCGCTCGGGTGCGAATTATCGCAAGATCTGGAACACCGAGCTGGATGAAAGCCCGCTTCTGACCATCACCCGCTCGCAAGCCGAAGGGCTGCGGGACCGGCTTGAAGCCCGGTTCGGGGATCAGGTGATGGTCGATTTTGCGATGCGTTATGGCAATCCTTCGACCAAAGACAAACTCGCGGAAATGGTCGAAAATGGCTGTAATAGGGTCTTGTTTTTCCCGCTCTACCCGCAATATTCCGGCCCCACCACTGCCACGGCGAATGATCAGTTTTTTCGCGCGCTGATGACGGAAACGCGTCAGCCTGCCAGCCGCACCGTGCCCGAGTATTTTGCCGAGCCCAGCTATATCGAGGCGCTGGCGGCTTCGGTGGAACGGCTCTATCCAGATGAAGCCGCCTCACCCGATCTTCTGGTATGCTCCTATCACGGAATGCCGGAGCGCTATCTGTCCCAGGGCGACCCCTATTATTGCCAATGCCGGAAAACCACGCGACTTCTGCGCGAACGGCTGGGCTGGGCGGAAGATCGCGTTGCGACCACGTTCCAATCCAAATTCGGACCCGAGGAATGGCTGAAACCCTATACGGTGGAAGAGGTTGCTCGACTGGCTGAGGCAGGCACCAAACGCATCGCCGTGATCGCCCCCGCCTTCAGCGCCGATTGCATCGAGACGCTGGAAGAGATTCAGGAAGAAATCCGTGACAGTTTCATCGCGGCTGGGGGAGATGAATTTACCTATATTCCCTGTCTGAACGATGATAGCGCGCATCTGGATATGATGGCAGAGATCGTCGTAAAAAACCTCTCCGGATGGCTCGATAGCCAGCATTAGAGACTGATTCAGACGATCCAGCCCTTACGCGTCACACTGTCGATAATCTGCGCGTCGGCCTCGTCGGTATCGGCCTTGATCGAATTCATCTGAATGAACCAATAGAGGTATTTGGCGTAATCTGGCTGCCCCTCATCCAGTGCGCGCAGGGCGCCTTGCGCGCCAAGCTGCGAGACCTGCGGCATCTGGTGGTGAAAATCCGATTGGGCAAACAGTACTGCCGGTTTTTCAAAAAACAGGCCCGAGAGTGCAGCAGTCGAATTTTCGGTGACAACACAATCGCAGAGCCGCAGAGCTTCCTCCATTCCGCCGGTTTTGAGTGTCACACGCGGATCCCCATCAGCAATCGCCTCGACCGCCGAGATTTCTTCAGGTGAGTAATCCTCATTCGGGTGCAGCCCGAGCAGAATCTTGCGCTCGCCCGCCCAATCCTGCACCGCCGTCACCATATCGACCGGGCTCATACTCTGAAACGAACGATGATCGAGCAATTTGCCTTGCAAGGGCACATAGATCATCCCCGTACGCTCGGCATTTTGCGGGCGGCCGATTTCAGCCGCTCTGCATCCGTCTCGCGCACGAAATCGACCCGAAACCCACGGGCCTCAAACGCCGCGCGAACCCGGTTGCCAAACCCGAATTCGCCCGCCCGGGCGGTCTTTAAAAGATGGGGTTCCAGATAGATGCGCAGGATCTTCGGCATGGCGGCACGCTAGCTCTGCTGACAGGCTGCGGCAAGGGTGGTGGTTGTCGTCGCCGATCACGGGGGCCATATAGCGATGAGCACGAAACGGAGGCGACATGGCAGATCAGGATTTTCCCGGCTGGCACGGCACCACGATCATCGGGGTGAAAAAGGGCGGCGAAGTTGTGATTGCGGGCGATGGGCAGGTGAGCCTGGGCAATACCGTAATCAAAGGCACCGCGCGCAAGGTGCGGCGGCTGAAACCCGGCGGGCACGAGATTGTGGCAGGTTTTGCCGGATCGACCGCCGATGCATTCACCCTGTTGGAACGGCTGGAAGCCAAGCTTGAAGCCACCCCCGGCCAGCTCGCGCGTGCCTGCGTGGAGCTTGCCAAAGACTGGCGCACCGACAAATACCTGCAAAAACTGGAAGCGATGCTGATCGTGACCGATGGCGACGGCTTGTTTGTGGTCACCGGCGCAGGCGATGTTCTGGAGCCCGAACATGACGTGACAGCGATTGGCTCAGGCGGGAATTATGCGCTCGCCGCGGCCCGCGCGATCATGGACAGCGACAAACCGGCGGAGGAAATCGCCCGTTCTGCAATGGCGATTGCGTCTGACATCTGCGTCTTTACCAACGGCAACCTGACCGTGGAGAAAATTTCCAAATGACCGACCTGACCCCCCGGGAGATTGTCTCGGAGCTTGACCGTTTCATCATCGGCCAGAAAGACGCCAAGCGCGCCGTGGCCGTGGCCCTGCGCAATCGCTGGCGGCGCAAGCAATTGCCGGATGACATTCGCGAAGAGGTCTATCCGAAAAACATCCTGATGATCGGGCCGACCGGCGTGGGTAAAACCGAGATTTCCCGGCGATTGGCACGGCTGGCGAAAGCGCCCTTTATCAAGGTTGAGGCGACGAAATTCACCGAGGTTGGCTATGTCGGCCGCGACGTGGAACAGATTGTGCGCGATCTGGTCGATGCGGCTCTCATTCAAACCCGGGCGCAGATGCGTGAAGATGTAAAAGCAGCGGCAGAAGCCCGCGCTGAAGACCGGGTGATTGAAGCCATTGCCGGAAAAGATGCCCGCGAACAGACCCGCGAGATGTTTCGCAAGAAATTGCGGGCAGGCGAGTTGGATGATCGCGAGATCGAACTGGACCTGCAGGACAATTCGCAATCCGGCATGCCGATGATGGATATTCCCGGCCAGCCCGGGATGGGCATGGGAATGATCTCGCTGGGTGATATTTTCGGCAAAGCCATGGGCGGGCGCACGGTACGGCGCAAAATGGGCGTGGCCGAAAGCTATGATGTGCTGGTTGCCGAAGAGGCCGACAAGCTGCTGGATGATGAAGCGGTGAACCGCACGGCGCTTAATTCGGTCGAGCAGAACGGCATCGTGTTTCTGGACGAGATCGACAAGGTTTGCGCCCGATCTGATGCGCGCGGTGCCGACGTCAGCCGCGAGGGTGTGCAGCGCGATCTGCTGCCGCTGATCGAAGGCACCACCGTCAGCACCAAATACGGCCCGGTGAAAACCGACCATATTCTGTTCATCGCCTCGGGCGCCTTCCACATCGCCAAGCCGTCGGATCTGTTGCCAGAGCTGCAGGGGCGCCTGCCGATCCGGGTAGAGCTGGGGGCGCTGAGCGAAGGCGATTTCGTGCGGATTCTCACCGAAACCGACAACGCGCTGACCCTGCAATATACCGCGCTGATGGATACCGAAGAGGTGACAGTGCGCTTTACCGAGGACGGCATAGCTGCCATTGCGCGAATTGCGGCCGAGGTGAACCAGAGCGTGGAAAACATCGGCGCGCGGCGGCTCTACACCGTGATGGAGCGGGTCTTTGAAGAGCTGAGCTATACCGCGCCGGATCGTTCGGGTGACGAGATCGTCGTGGATGCGGGCTTTGTCAAAGACAATCTCGGCGAATTAATGCAGAGCGCGGATGTCAGCCGCTATATGCTCTAGCAGATTGGTCAAAAACCACGTAGCGATGCGGCAAACAAATCGGATCGCTACCATGAACAGACGTCAATTCGGCCTGACCCTGACCTCAGCTTTCGCACTTTCAGCCTGTGCTGGGGGTGCGCGGCTTGTAAGCATGGAAGATGCCCGGGAGGCGGGCGGCACCATTGTGCCGATCCTTGTGGCGTCGAGCCGGAATGTCGAATCCGATGGTCGTCTTGGCAGCAAACGCGGCGATGGTCTGGTCTTTGGACGTTTTGACGTTTCAGTGCCGCCGGATCGCAAAGCGGGATCCCTGCCCATGCCCTGGCTCAGCACCAATCCCCGCCAGCATTTTGCCACGGTGAATAATGAGATTTTTGCCAGCGAAAGCACCTTTATCAGCCAGATGCGGGCGCAGCTTCTGGGCAAACCTGCAGGTCGCCGCAATGTGGTGATCTTCGTGCATGGCTATAACACCGGCTATGAAGACGGGCTGTTCCGCTTTGCTCAGTTCTACAATGATGTGGGGCTGGACGATGTGCCGGTGCATTACTCTTGGCCCAGCGCGCAGAATATTCTGCGCTATGGCTATGATCGGGATTCTATGCTGGTTGCCCGCGATGGGTTTGAACGCACCTTGCGCGATGCCATTGAGGCCGGGGCCGACCGGGTGCTGCTGGTTGCGCATTCGATGGGGTCGATGCTGGTGATGGAAACCCTGCGCGAGATTGCGATATCGCATAATACCGGAGCGCGGTCGCGGATCGGTGGGGTGATCCTGGTTTCGCCGGATATTGATATTGATCTGTTCCGCAGCCAGGTGCGCCGGATTGGCAAATTGCCGCAGCCTTTTGTGATTTTCTCGTCGAAACAGGATCGGGTTCTGCAATTCGCCGCCAAAGAAATCTACGGCAACACGCGGGTTGGATCACTGCCAATGGAAGGCGAGCTGTCGGATATGGATGTATCGGTTGTCGATGTCTCTGACTATTCTCAGGGGTTCTACAACCACAGCACCGCGATCACCTCGCCTTCCTTCCTGAAAATCGTGCGAAACATGCGCGCCTTTACCAGCAGTTTCGGTCAGGGCCTGACCGAAGCGATGCGCAGCGCGCCTGATTCCATGATGTCGGTGGAGGACGCCAACCATATTCGCATTGGACGGGTGCCGATCTAACCCTGATAGCGACAGCCGTTGGGCTATTCCTTGTCGGGATCTCCATTGAACTCGATCATCGCGCAGGAAATATCATCGGCATATTCCTTGCCGCCCCGGAACTCATCGAGATCCCAGACCAGTGCTTCAAAGAAATCGTTGCCTGTCAGATGGGTGTTTTTGCGAATAAGGCGTTCAAACCCTTCTTCCTCAAGCATCTCATCCTTCTGATTGACGCATTCGGTGAACCCGTCGGAATAGAATAGCAGCTTGTCACCCGGCTTCAGCTGCAGGCTGAACTGCGTATAATCCGCCTCTTCCAACAGCCCGATGGGCAAGCCACCGGTGCCAGGATAATCCACTTTTCCTTTATCCAGCACCATGGCCGGGCTGGGATGGCCGCATTGGGTCACTTCCATCTTGCCACTGATCAGATCCAGATAGCCAAACGCCATGGTGAAATAGAGATCCGATTTCATCTCATCGAGCATCAGAGAATTCATCATCTCGGCCACGCGGTAGGGCCGCCGCGGCACATATTGGCCGCGATCATTGCGTTTCATGGCAATGTTCTGCTCCGGCGCCCCATCCGACAGATAGCTCGCCAGTCGCGCGGTCAGCAGCGCCGAAGCGATGCCATGGCCGGAAACATCAATCGAATAAACCGCAACCTTGCCGGGCCCGGCCGGGAAAAACCCAACCAGATCGCCGCCAACATGGCCCGATGGTTTCAAAAGCAGTGAAACGCTGGCATGGCCGAAATCGCGGAACCGTTCGCGCACCAGAGATTGCTGCATCTTGCGCGCTTCAATCAGGTCACGATCCACCGCATCATAAAGCGCGCTGATCTCGTTCAGCGTCGAGGTGATCAGCCGGTTCTTTTCAGAAAGCTCACGCTCCATCATCAGAATGCGATCACCGGCGCTGATCCGGGCGCGCAGCTCTTCCCCATTCACTGGCTTGATCAGGAAATCATCGGCACCAACATCCAGCCCCTGTGCCACGGCGCCCTTTTCATTCTTCGCAGTCAGCAGAATGAAATAAATGTAGTTTTCCAGCGGTAAGGCCCGCACTTCCTGGCAAAATTCCAGCCCGTCCATGCCGGGCATCATCCAATCTGACAGGATCAGGTCGAGCGGTTCCGAACGGGCAATCTCCAGAGCTTCTTGCCCTGATCCCGCTTCAACAACACTGTATCCCTGACGGGTCAGTGACGCCGACAAAACCTTGCGTTGCGCGCGCGAGTCGTCGACGACAAGAACACGACGAATGGCACCGCTGGGATGTGCGGTGTGCTCAGGCAGCTTATGAGTGGCAAGTGCCGTCAACAAAACCATTCCTATTACCGGGCTTACACGCCCAGATACTTCAATAAGACATGGGCTATAACAGTCAGTTAAACATAAACTTTTCACTATTCCTGCGTTTCATAACCCGTTCTTAAGATCACAACGGGATAGTGCCCTGAGTATGGAGGTTGTCATGATTGACTGGGATCGCGTTCAGGAACTGAAAGACGAGATCGGCGAAGAAGATTTCGCCGAGGTCGCAGAGATTTTCATTGCTGAAGTCGAAGAGGTGATCGACCGGTTGAAAGCATCGCCTGATCCGGCGAAATATGAGGAAGATCTGCACTTTCTCAAATCCTCCTCGCTCAACTTAGGCTTTTCTCATCTGGCCTCACTTTGCCAGACCGGAGAACGGGCAGCGGCAAGCGGAAATGCCGACTCAGTCGATCTGGCACCGGTCTTTGCCTCCTATGAAGCCTCAAAATCTGCTTTTCTCGAAGCATGATCCCACCGCAGCATGTGAGCTAGGTTTAATACCCTATAACTGAGGGTATATGGCTCCTAAACCATGATACTAAGCCATTGGTATCATGCGATTTATTGCTTACGCTCCAGCGCGATCCGCGCAATGATCTGCCGAAGGTTTCTGACCTTGCCCCGACCACCTGTGCACCGCCGATGCGGGCGATAAGGATCGGGGCACTCACGAGCAGATATGGAGGATACCAAATGGCTCTGAAGAAACAGCTTATCGTTGCCGCCGCTTTGACCGCGCTGGCCGTTCCCGCCCTTTCCACCTCGTTCGTTGTGCTGAGCACAGCCCCGGCCTTTGCCAAAGGACCCAATAACGGCAACGGCAATGGCCACGGTAATGGGAATGGCGGCAACCACGGCAACGGCGCGGTGCGCAGCGAGCTGAAAGGCGCAAACGCCTCGCATGCCAATGAATCGGCCCTTGAACATGCCAGCGCCAATAGCCGGGTTGGCATGGCCGCCACCTATCGCGATGCAGCGCAGGTCACGATTGAGGCCGAAGCCGCCGCGACGGATGCCCAAGCCGCGCTGGACGCCTATGAGCAAGCGCATGCGGGTCTGACCCCGGAAGAGCTGCAAGCCGGCATCGACGCGCTCGACCCGGAATCTGAAACCTATGACGAAGATCTGGCCGCGCTTCAGGAAGCGCTTGAAGCCGCATCACAGCCGGATGAAGAGCTGATCGCGCTTCAGGACGCCGCCGACCAGGCTACGGAAGAGCTGCAAGCGGCGGTAGACGCCGAAGGTGATGCGCTTCTCAACCTGACTGATGGTCGCGAGATCTCGGAAGATGCCGTAGCTGAACTGCGGAGCAATCTGGGGCTGTAATACCAGCCTTTCCCGGATCAAGGGTGGCCTTCGGGCCGCCCTTTTTGCTTTCAACGCAGGCAAAACACCAGCTCAGCTTGCTCTTGGCCCGATCTGTCGATAAACCCGCGCGGAACGTAGATTGACGGAGTCTCACATGTCCGCGCCGAAAAAAGTGGTGCTCGCCTATTCCGGCGGCCTCGATACCTCGATCATCCTGAAATGGCTGCAAACCGAATACGGCTGCGAGGTTGTTACTTTCACTGCCGATCTGGGCCAGGGTGAAGAGCTTGAGCCTGCGCGCAAAAAGGCCGAGCTGCTGGGTATCAAACCCGAGAACATGTATATCGAAGACCTGCGCGAAGAGTTCGTGAAGGATTTCGTCTTCCCGATGTTCCGCGCCAATGCTGTTTATGAAGGCCTGTATCTGCTGGGCACCTCGATTGCCCGCCCGCTGATTTCGCAGCGTCTGATCGAGATTGCCGAAGAAACCGGCGCCGATGCCGTGGCCCATGGTGCCACCGGCAAGGGCAATGATCAGGTGCGGTTCGAGCTTTCCGCCTATGCGCTGAACCCCGATATCAAGGTGATCGCGCCTTGGCGGGAATGGGATCTGACCTCGCGCACTAAGCTTCTGGCCTTTGCCGAGGAAAATCAGATTCCGATCGCCAAGGACAAACGCGGCGAAGCCCCCTTCTCGGTGGATGCGAACCTGCTGCACACCTCGTCGGAAGGTAAAGTGCTGGAAGATCCAGCTGAGGTTGCGCCCGAATACGTCTATCAGCGCACCGTGAGCCCGGAAGAGGCCCCCGATACGCCGGAGATCATCGAGATCAGCTTTGAAAAAGGCGATGCGGTGGCGATCAATGGCGAAGCGATGAGCCCGGCGACGATCCTGACCAAGCTCAACGAGCTGGGCCGCAAACACGGCATCGGGCGGCTTGATTTCGTCGAAAACCGCTTTGTCGGGATGAAATCGCGTGGCATCTACGAAACCCCGGGCGGCACCATCCTGCTGGAAGCGCACCGTGGCATCGAACAGATCACCCTCGATTCTGGCGCGGGCCATCTGAAAGATTCGATCATGCCGCGCTATGCCGAGCTGATCTATAACGGTTTCTGGTTCAGCCCCGAGCGCGAGATGCTGCAAGCACTGGTCGACAAGAGCCAGGAATTCGTCACCGGCACCGTGAAACTGAAGCTTTATAAGGGTTCGGCCGTTACCATCGCCCGCTGGTCGGATTACTCGCTCTATTCCGAAGAGCACGTGACTTTTGAAGAAGACGCCGGTGCCTATGATCAGAAAGACGCGGCAGGCTTCATCAAGCTGAACGCCCTGCGCCTGCGCCTGCTGGCGACCCGCAATCGTCGGGTGAAATAGAGCCTATTTCAGGCGAATTTCGGCAAAACGCTGATAATGCGGCAGGGCTTCTTCCAGAAGCTCTGCCGCTTTTCCGTTCAGCTTAGGCAAATCACCTTCCGGCCCGGCAAAGCCGGTTGAGCGATGCACGGCGCCATACCAATGCACGGCCCAGACACCATCGTCTTTGTGTCCGCCCGCAGGCCAGGACAGCATCGCGGGATCCCAATCCAGGCCCAGCGCATCGCAAAGCGCACGCAGCATCTTCTCGGGATTTTCCCGAATATCGGCGGAATCGATCACAACCGGTGTCTGCCCCAGCGCAAGCGCGTGATCATACAGCGCGCTTTGCTGGGTAAAGCCGATATCTTCCAGCGTCGGATCCTCATATTTCTCGGAAAAGCTCGCAATTACCCGGGCGGGATGACGGATCAGAAACACATTCACCACGTTTTCCATCCAATCGCGTGGAATGCCCGGCAGCATGTGCTGGCACATATGTTTCTGATAGAAATGCGGCTTTTCCTCTGGATTAGAGCCTGATAGCGCCGCGATAACTGCTTCAGGATCCTGCGATTGGGAGGCCAAAACCTCTGCCTGCATCGGATGGGTCACATTGGCCCGGGCCAGATAGGCGGCATAGAAGGGCTCATCCACCACAGCCATATCCGCCCGCGCGCCGAAGGCATACATCATCGCGGTGGAAAGGTTGCGTGGGCCCGACCACATGGCGATTTTCATGACTGGCCTTTCATGCGGCTCTCGCGCACATGCGATGCATATAGCGCCCGGATTTTTTCTGTCATCGGACCAAGCTCGCCGGTCCCGATCACCCGCCCGTCAATCTCGCCCACCGGAGTTTGCGCGCCGAATGTGCCGGTCAAAAACGCCTCGTCAGCGCCATAGGTTTCGACCAGCGAGAAGTTTTTCTCAAACACCGGAATGCCGGCCTTGCGACAAACCTCAATCACTTTGGCGCGGGTGATGCCATTCATGCAGTAATCGCCGGTCGAGGTCCAAACCTCGCCTTTGCGCACGATGAAGAAGTTACAGGAATTCGTGGTGTTCACGAAACCATGCACATCCAGCATCAGCCCCTCATCTGCACCAGCCTTTTCGGCGTCGATGGCGGCAAGAATACAGTTGAGCTTGGAATGCGAATTCAGCTTCGGATCCTGCGTCATCGGCAGGCCGCGAATATGCGGCACCGTCGCCATGCGGATCGGGCGCGGGATCACCGGTTTCGAATGCTCCATGATGATCGCAATCGTCGGCCCCTGCTGGCTGAGCGCCGGATGCTGGAAAGGGCGGGTTTTCACCCCGCGTGTGATCATCAACCTTGCATGGGCATCGGTTTCCATCCCGTTGGCGGCACGGGTTTCTTCCAGTGCCGCCACAAGCTCGGTCCGACTTAGCCCGATATCGAGATCAATCACCTTCGCCGCTTCAAACAGCCGGTCGAGATGATCATCAAGAAAGGCCCAGTGCCCATCATAGAGCCGCAAGCCTTCCCAGATCCCGTCACCCAGCATGAAGCCGGAGTCATAGATCGAGACCACAGCCTCGGATTTCGGCACCACTTTGCCGTTCAGCCACAGGCGCAGATCATCATTGCGCACATCGTCTTCCGCCTGATGGGCGCTGACCTGATCATTCATGCTGTTTCGATCTCACCCAGGAATTTATCAACCTCATCGCGGCCAGGCATCGCGTCGGCAGTGCCCGAGCGGGTAACCTGCAAGGCCGCAGCCGCAGCCCCAAGGCCCAGCGCCTGTTCGCGGCTGAACCCCTGATCGAGCCCGGCCACGACATAGCCAATGAAGCAATCGCCTGCGCCGGTGGTATCGATAGGATCAACCGGCACGGCAGCGACTTCGGTCACGGACCCATTCGTCTGATCGTGCCATACCGCCCCGCGCGCGCCCCTCGTAACCAGCACATTGGGCACCGGAATGTTGTCCAGCGGCAGGCCCAGAACATCAGATAGCTGCTCGGCCTCGCCTTCGTTCAGTACCAGAAGATCGGTAAGCGGCAGCATCTCGCGCGCCAGCTCAGCCCGCCCGCGGTCGCGGGCCAGTTTCGCGGCTTCCTGGTGCATATTCTCTTCGTTCTGAAGCAGAACGAAATCGCCGGGTTTCGCCTCGGCAAGCGCCGTTTCCAGCCGGGTTAGAGACTGTTCCCGGTTGGCTCCGGGAAAAACGACAATGGCGTTTTCCCCCTGATGATCAACACAGATATTCGCGTGACCCGTCACCGAGCCATCGCTGCCTACATGGGTGACATCGACACCCAGCTGGCCCAGATGCCAGCGCATTTCGGCCCCGTCCGGCCCAACCATTCCGATATGGCGCACCGTCGCCCCGGCCTTGGCCGCAGCGACGGATTGATTTGCACCCTTACCCCCGAGCCCGGTTTCATGCCCTGTCGCTGACAGAGTTTCACCGGGCCGAGGCAGGTGCGGCACCTGATAGAAACGGTCGACGTTTATCGAACCGAAATTGTAGACACTCATCCACCCACCTTACTCGCCGCTACAACTGCCATGTTCAGAATGTCATTTGCGGTCGAGTTGGTCGAGCAGATTTGGATCGGTTTTTCGACGCCCGCGAGGATCGGACCAATCACCGTAGCCCCAGCGAGCTCCTGCATCATCTTCACCGAGATCGAGGCCGAATGGCGAGCTGGCATCACCAGAATGTTGGCCGGACCGGTGAGGCGACAGAAGGGGTAATTCTTCATCACCTCTTCATTCAGCGCCACATCGACAGCCATTTCGCCATCATATTCGAAATCGACCCCACGTTTATCGAGGATCGTCGGCGCGATGTGCATCTTCTCGGCGCGTTCCGAAATCGGATAGCCAAAGGTCGAGAAGCTGGCAAAGGCCACGCGCGGCTCAAGCCCCAGCCCGCGCGCCACATCGGCGGCCCGGCAGGCAATATCGGCCAGATCTTCTTCGCTCGGCCATTCATGCACCAAGGTATCAGCCACCAGCACGATCCGCCCGTTATGCAGCAGCGCGGTGATGCCAACAGCCCCGTGTTCAGCTTTCGCATCAAACACATGGTTGATCAGGTTGAGCACATAAGAAGATTTGCGCGTCGCGCCGGTTACCAGGCCATCGCCATGGCCATGGGCCAGCATCAGCGCCGAGAACACGTGCCGGTCGCGGGCGGCCAAACGGTGCACATCCTGCCGGTCATAGCCACTCCGCTGCAGCCGGTCGTAGAGGAAGCTCTTGTAGGTTTCGAGATGCTCGGTATTGGCGGCGTTCACCACCTCGAGCTCAGCCACGGCATCGGCAAGACCAGCGGCTTCCAGCTTTTGCTTCACATCTGCTTCACGACCGACAACAAGCGCTTTGCCAAACCCGCTGCGCTGATACTGAACCGCAGCGCGCAGCACATGCGGATCGTCACCCTCAGCAAAGATCATCGTGGCTTGCGCCCCACGTGCGCGGGCGTTGAGCGAGCGGATGATCTGATAGGTTGGGTCCATCCGGCCTTTCAGCGTATTGGTATAGCGCTCCATATCGATGATCGGACGGCGCGCCACGCCGGAATCCGAACCAGCTTTCGCCACGGCGGGCGGGATTGTGTAGATCAGACGCGGGTCAAACGGCGTCGGGATGATGTAGTCGCGGCCGAATTTCAGCTTTTTGCCATAGGCCACAGCCACTTCATCAGGCACGTCTTCACGGGCCAGCTCAGCCAGCGCCTTGGCACAGGCGATTTTCATCTCGTCGTTGATCGCGCGGGCATGAATATCGAGCGCGCCCCGGAACAGATAGGGGAAGCCCAAAACGTTGTTCACCTGGTTCGGATAATCCGAACGCCCAGTGGCTACGATCGCATCGGCGCGCACGGCATGGGCGTCTTCGGGAGTGATCTCCGGATCAGGGTTGGCCATGGCAAAGATCACCGGATTCGGTGCCATCTTCTCGACCATCTCCGAGGTCACCGCGCCTTTCACCGACACACCGAGGAACACATCGGCCCCATCCATCGCTTCTTCCAGCGTACGCAGATCGGTCGGGA
>JARRIY010000084.1:0-9527 GCA_037379985.1 Maritimibacter sp. | reverse complement strand
CTGTTCAGCCCCTCGGACATAGGATAAGTCACACAGCAATCGATCCTCACAATCTCACAGCGCGCCGCCAACTCCGCGCGTGCGGTCTCGCCCCCGTCGCGGCCCAGCCAACAGGGGGCGAAGGCGGCAATCAGCAGCGGTTCATCCCCGATCTCGGCGGGGCTGTGGGCTTGTTCATCCACCCGCATCGGCGCGCCGGGCCCGCGCGTGATCACATGCACCGCCTTGCCCTGCATCACCAGGCGCTGGGCAATGGCAATTACTGCCGGGGTTTTGCCAGTGCCACCCAGCGACAGGCTGCCCACGGCGATCACCGGCACCGGCAGGCGCAGGGGCTGGGTGGGCTCTGGCCGCATCCCACGCGCGAGCGGGCCGATCAGGCGCATAAGCGCTCCGGGCGGGCGATGCCAGAAACGCGGGGCCATGCCTACCAGCCTTTCCGCTCTAGCGCATCATTGACCAGTTCGACGATCCGGTCGCTGGCTTCGGCCCCGGAGGTTGTGACCTCCCAGGCGGCGGCAGCCATTTCAGCCACCAGCTCGGGCGAAAGCAATTGCTCCACCGCCCGCGCCAGCCCGTCAGTATCGTTCACAGTACGCGCCGCACCAGCTTCACGCAGTCGTTCAAAGCTTTCATGCCAGATGCCGTGATTGGGGCCGGACAGCACCGCCGATCCCAGCGCAGCCGCCTCAAACGGATTGCGCACCGGGTGTTTGGTGCCGGGGGTCAGCGATCCGCCCATGAACGAGATGGATGAGAGCCGATACCACAGCCCCAGCTCATCTGGCAGATCGACGATGAAGATCTCAACATCCGGCTCCGGTTCATCATCGCGCGAACGCAGGCCGACCACCCAGCCATCGGTTTCCAGATCAGCCGCCAGTTCCGCACCATCATCGGGATTTTGCGGCGCCAGAACCAAAAGCAGCCGGTGGGAGCGGCGCATCGCCTGCGCGTGAGCCTCAACCAGCATCGGCACTTCCAGCCCGCTATGACCGGCGGCCAGCCATGTGGGCCGTGTGGCAATCACCTCGCCCAGCGAATCCCGTTCCGCATGGCTGCAAGGCAGCGGCGCGATGCCTTCCTGCAAAAAGCCCACCGCTTCGATCCGGTTGGCGGGCACCCCCAGCGGGCGCAGTCTTTTCACATATTGCTTCTCACCCGCCAGCACATAATCGAACTGCCGCAGCAGGGTGCGGCGGATGCCGGGAAGCCAGCGCCAGACCGGACGTTTCGGCACCCGTGCATCGATCAGAAACATCGCGATGCCAGCGCGATGCGAGCAGCTGATCAGCGCCGGATCAAGCTTGTTGTCAGCCCAGAGCACCACATCGGGCCGCCAATGCTGCAAAAATGCTTCGGCCGTGGCGGGGTAGCCATAGGGCGCCTGCTGCACGATCACATCTTCGGGCAGGCGGGCGGTCAGCGGATCATGCGGGGCGTAGCGTGCGGTGGTCATCAGAATGGCGGGGCTGTCACCGCCATCGCGCAGCCGGTCAATCAAGTCGGGCATGGCCTGCGCTTCGGCCTCGCTGCCCACATGGATCCAGATCAGCGGCCCTTTCGGACGTGGCACTTCACTGCGCCCAAGCCGTTCTGAAACGCGGGTATCGTTGCTCTGCTCGTCGCCGAAATCCGCCCGCAAATTGCGCTGCGCCCGTGCCAGCCCACCAACCCGGCGCGTGGCCAGATAAAGCGAAAGTGCAATTCCCGATGACTGGGCCACCCGCGTGCCTCGCTGTTTTGGCCGCCGTGAGCGGGATGCCCAACAACCGGCCTGCCTGTGATGCCCCATCGGGGCCTTGTGATTGCGATTAATCTAGTCGATCCGACGCACGGGTGAAAGCCGGTTCAGGCCCCCTTGCAGCCCCCGGATCAGACCGAAGCGAAACAGCCGATTGCATCGCCATGCACGCTGATATCGACCGGGCCAAAGCGGCTTTCGACCGCCAGCGAAAACTCATCAAGCCAAGGCAGCCAGAGCAGCAGATAGGGCCCGTTATGGCGGGTGACGGCCCAGGCCCAGTCAGTCACCCCGCCGGGCAGATTGACCTCGACCTGTTTCGGCTCGATCAGCGCGGCCTGAAAATCGGCCAGCACGGCATCGTTCCAATCCACGATCCCATGGCTGCGCGCCGCAGGATCAAACCCGGCGATCTCTTTCGCCAACCGGGTTTGGATATGGGCCTTTTCGCGCCGAATACCGGTTCTCATCATACCTACTCCACTACAGGGAAAGGCTAGGATCGGCGGGGCATTACGTCAAGCGTGGCTCAGCTTTTCATAAAGGAGTGGCTGTCGAGCAGAAACCGCTCCGATAGCGGCAGGCTGGCGGCGCCAAGCGAGCGCGCATCGCTGCCGATGGTGCCCTCTTCCACCTCTGGTGCATTGATCCCGGCCAGCGGGAGCCCTGCAAGGATCTGCCGGACACGCGCCACCAGATCGCGGCGCACCGGATCGGGCAACCAGCCATCAATCACCACAACGGAAAAGTCGATGACGCTGCAGGATGACCAGATCACCTGTGCAATCCCGCCTGCCGCGCGGTTGATCCAGCTCTCCAGCACCTGCTCCGGCACGGTCCATTCCGATGGGCTTTCCCAGATCATCCGGGGATTGCCGCCCTCCGCGACCACCGCTTTTTCCAATGCGGCGAGCGAGGCGATATCAATAAGCTGCGTGGTCTCGCCGCTTTCGGTCAGGATCGGAGACGAGCCAAGCGCGCCCGCATTGCCGCTATGGCCGGTATAAACATTGTGGTTCAGCACCACCCCGCCACCGATGAAAAATCCGATGAAGAAATGCAGAAAATCCGACGGGCGTTCGGCGCTGCCAAAGACCAGTTCTGCCCCGCAGGCCGAGGTGGCATCATTCTGAAGATAAACCGGAAATTGCCAGTTCGCGCCGATCTCTGCGGCGATATCGTGATCGCGCCACGAGGCCATTTCCTTCGCCTGCACATCAAGGATCGTCGCCCAGTCCCACAGGTTGAACGGAATGGCGACGCCCAGCCCGGCGACGCGGAGCTGTTCCGCAGGCGAGAGCTTTTCCAGCAGCTCGGCAATGGCGCGGTTGGCAAAATCCACCACTTCATCGGGGGACGGGTGACGATGAGTATGGTGCTGCCGCCCAACAATCGTGCCTACGAAATCAATCAATATCAGATCAAGGCTGCGCCGCCCGACCTTCAGCCCCAGAAAAAACGCCCCCTTCGGAGCCAGCCCCATGGGCACAGAAGGTTGCCCGACCTTGCCGCGCACCGGGTCACGTTTTTCCAGCAGCCCATCGGCTTCCAGCGCCCGCATGATCACCGACACGGTCTGGGCCGAAAGCCCCGTGCGCCGGGCGATATCGGCTTTCGCAAGCGGCCCGTTCTGCCGGATCAGGGTCAAAACCAGACGCTCATTATGGGCGCGCAACCCGCTCTGATTCGAGCCGCGAACAGATGATTCCGGCGGAGCTGTTTGCTTTTCTTCTTTATTCATCATGCCGTTATCCCCGCATGGCTACGGCTTTACCTGCCGAGGTCGCGCCTGAAAAGGTTTGATGGGGCGGGGTAGCCCTGTCAATACTAAATCAATGTGATTTATTAATTGACATGAGCATCGGAATCAGGTTCCTTTTGCGCATGGGATGCCGGAGGATCGGCCGCTCTGGTCACGCGAAATTGGAGATCGCGTGGTCGTATTGAATGTGACTGTCTGGGAGGATGTCATGAAATTCGCAGTGAAATCGAAACTGATGCTTGCAGGTGCGGTAGCCGCGCTTTCCGTTGCCGCGACCGGCGCGATGGCCGATACCAGCGCTTGCCTGATCACCAAAACCGATACCAACCCGTTCTTCGTGAAAATGCGCGAAGGTGCGGAGGCCAAAGCCAAAGAGCTGGGCATCAACCTTTACAGCTATGCCGGTAAAGTTGACGGCGATAACGAAACTCAGGTTGCCGCGATCGAAACCTGCATCGCCAATGGCGTTAGCGGTATTCTTCTGACCGCGTCCTCGACCTCGGCGATTGTGCCCTCGGTTGAACAGGCCCGCGCCGCCGGGATCCTGGTGATCGCGCTCGACACCCCGCTTGAACCGGTCGACTCTGCCGATATGACCTTTGCCACCGACAACTTCCTTGCCGGTGAACTGATCGGCAAATGGGCGAAAGCGCAAATGGGCGATGCCGCGGCTGACGCGAAAATCGCCATGCTCGACCTCGATGTCAGCCAGCCTTCCGTTGGCGTGCTGCGCGATCAGGGCTTCCTGCAAGGCTTTGGCATTGATCTGGGCGACCCGAACAAATGGGGCGATGAAACCGATGCGCGGATCGTCGGCCATGACGTGACCGCCGGGAACGAAGAAGGTGGCCGCAAGGCGATGGAAAACCTGCTGGTGACCGATCCGGGCGTGAACGTGGTTTACACCATCAACGAACCCGCTGCTGCCGGTGCCTATGAAGCGCTGAAATCCATCGGTCGTCAGGATGACGTGCTGATCGTTTCGGTCGATGGCGGCTGCCCGGGTGTGGCCAATGTCAAAGACGGCGTGATCGGTGCCACCTCGCAGCAATACCCGCTGCTGATGGCCTCGAAAGGCATCGAAGCGATTGCCGCCTTTGCCGCCGACGGCACCAAGCCGGCCGCGACCGAAGGCAAGAACTTCTTTGATACCGGCGTGTCGCTGGTGACCGACAAGCCCGCTGAAGGCGTTGACTCGATCAGCGTTGAAGAAGGCGCCAACCTCTGCTGGGGTTGATCCGATAAGCTAATCGGACGCACAGTTGAGCGGGGCGGGCATAGGTCCGCCCCGCGTTACAAGCGACGCCGCGTGCGCGCTTCAGGTTGAGTTATGGGGAGGAGCTTATGTCCAGCACGGACAATTTCGAAGCTGCTGCAGCGGGCGCGGCAACTGATGTCGCTGAATTCGACGATAAGAATGAAGGGTTTGTCGGACGCTTTCACGAGCTTCTGCACTCGACACCGGCCCTGGTGCCGCTGATCGTGCTTATCGCCGCTGTTGCGATATTCGGTATCGCACTTGGCGGGCGTTTCTTTTCGCCCTTCACGCTGACGCTGATTCTGCAACAGGTGCAGATCGTCGGGGTTCTGGCCGCCGCGCAAACATTGATCATTCTGACGGCAGGGATCGACCTTTCGGTCGGGGCCGTTGCCGTGCTGACCTCTGTCATCATGGGCAAGATCACCTTTGATTACGGCATTCCGCCGTTTTTCGGGGTGCTGATCGGCCTTGCTGCTGGCACGGCAATCGGCGCGATTAGCGGCTGGCTGGTCAGCCGGGTCAAGCTGCCGCCCTTTATCGTAACGCTGGGGATGTGGCAGATCGCGCTGGCTGCGAACTACCTCTATTCCGCCAATGAAACGATCCGGTCGCAGGATATCGAGACCAATGCGCCCTTCCTGCAATTCCTTGGCAACAAGGTTTCCATCGGCCCTGCCGAGGTAACCTACGGGGTGATCCTGATGGTGCTTTTGGTGGTCACGCTGGCCTATGTGCTGCGCTCCACCGCCTGGGGACGCCATGTTTATGCAGTGGGTGACGATCCCGAAGCCGCCGGTCTGTCGGGTGTCAATGTCAACGGAACGCTGATGTCGGTCTATATGCTTGTGGGCTTCATCTGCGGGCTGGCTGGCTGGGTTATGATCGGGCGTTTCGGCTCGGTATCGCCCTCGGCCACCACCGGTGTGATCGGTAATATCCAGTCCATCACCGCCGTCGTGATCGGAGGCATCTCGCTCTTTGGCGGACGTGGCTCGATCTATGGCGCCTTCTTCGGGGCGCTGATTGTCGGCGTATTCGAACTTGGCCTGCGTATGGGCGGGGCCAACCCGCAATGGACCTATCTGTTGATCGGCGCGCTTATCATCGGCGCTGTGACGGTTGACCAGTGGATCAGAAAGGTGACGGCATGACTTCAGAACCTATTCTCAAGGCACGTGGCCTGGTCAAACGCTTCGGCAAGGTGACCGCTCTCAACCACTGCGATTTCGATCTCTATCCGGGTGAAGTTCTGGCAGTGATCGGCGATAACGGCGCGGGCAAATCGGTGATGATCAAAACACTCTCCGGCGCCTTGCAGCCGGACGAGGGCGAGATCTTCCTCGATGGCAAGCCGGTCAATTTCGCCTCGCCGATTGAGGCGCGCGGGGCAGGGATCGAGACGGTCTATCAGTCTCTGGCGATGTCGCCTGCGCTGTCGATCTCGGAAAACATGTTCATGGGGCGCGAGCTGCGCGCCCCGGGCATCATGGGCAGTCTGTTCCGCAAGCTTGACCGCCCGGCGATGGATGCATTTGCCCGCGATAAGCTGTCAGAGCTTGGGCTGATGACGATCCAGAACATCAACCAGGCGGTGGAAACGCTTTCGGGCGGCCAGCGTCAGGGGGTTGCGGTGGCGCGGGCTGCGGCCTTCGGCTCGAAAGTGATCATCCTCGATGAACCGACCGCCGCGCTGGGCGTGAAGGAAAGCCGCCGGGTGCTGGAGCTGATCAAGGATGTGCGCTCGCGCGGATTGCCGATCGTGCTGATCAGCCACAACATGCCGCACGTGTTCGAAGCCGCCGACCGCATCCATGTGCATCGGCTGGGGCAGCGGCTCTGCACCATCCGTCCGCAGGATTACTCCATGTCGGATGCGGTGGCCTTTATGACAGGGGCAAAAGAACCTCCCGCAGAAGCCAGCGCTGCCTGATCGGGCAAGGCTGGTGAAGACTGCGCCGCGAGCGGAAACGTTCGCGGCGTTTTCCTGTCTCCGCCCCATCCTCACAGCAAACGGGCTTTTCTGATCCGGCATAGATGTATACATTGCCGTGTATACATCAGGAGCGATCATGGCCGAAAGCAAGGGCAGCACCCATACCAAACGCGCAACCTATGAACTGCGTCAGCGGATCATACAGGGCGAAATTTCCGGTGGGACACGGCTGTATGAAGTGGCTCTGGCGGAAGAGTTGGATATCTCCCGCACCCCGGTGCGCGAGGCGATGTCGCGGCTGGCCGAAGAGGGGCTTTTGGAGCGCGCGCGCGGCGGCGGCTTCATGGTGCGGTCCTTCACCTATCGCGACGTGATCGACGCGATTGAACTGCGCGGGGTGCTGGAAGGCACCGCCGCCCGGCTTGCGGCGGAACGTGGCGCGAGTGCGGAACAGATAAGCAAAATCAAAGAGATAGTCGCGGAAATCGACCTCTGTTTCGGGGCGGATGACGCGCCGCTGGATTTTGATCGCTACAGCGAATTGAACGCGGCATTTCACAATGCGTTGGCCGATCTTTGCGGCAGCCCGATCATTCTGCGCGAGCTGGAACGGGTGAAATCGCTGCCCTTCGCCTCGCCCTCGGCCTTTGTGCTGGGGCGGGCAGATGTGACGGCCATGGCGCGCACATTGGAGCTGGCGCAGCTTCAGCACCGGGCGCTTGTGGACGCGATTGAGCATCGGGAAAGCGGTCGCGCCGAAGCGGTTGCCCGTGAACATGCCCGCATCGCGCGCGAGAACCTCGAAGCCGGGCGCGCACGCGGTGATTCGGAGAAATTCCTGCCCGGATTGGCTCTGATCATCGAGTAACTTGCCGGAATGCATACAAAAATTAGACGAAAACACTGATCACGGCATTTCCTCTTGCAAAATCGTCATCTCGACGCGATGAATGTATACATAAGTTTACGGGAGGACATCATGGCATCGAGCCTAGAAGATATCATTCAGGAATCCGGCAACATCGTTGAGGTGCTGCGCAATTCCAAAATCGGCATGTATGTGTATCCGGGCGTGGCTCCGGAATTCACCAACTGGCGGTCCGAGCAACAAGCCTGGCGCAACTCGGTGGTGCTGTATGACCAGTCGCACCACATGGACGAAGTTTACATCGAAGGCCCCGATGCGGCTGAGTTTCTGTCGCATGTCGGCATCAACAGCTTCGCCAATTTCGATCTGAACCGCGCCAAGCACTTTGTGCCGGTCACGCCGAACGGCCATGTCATCGGCGACCACATCATGTTCCGCGAACGTGATGACAAATTCATCTCGGTGGGCCGCGCCCCGACCTCGAACTGGATCAAATTCCAGGCCGCGATTGGCAAATGGAATGTGCGCGTGGCGCATGATCCGCGTTCGGACAGCCGCCCCGATGGCAAGGCGATCTATCGCACCCATTACCGCTTCCAGATCCAGGGCCCCGATGCCGACAAGATCTTCACCAAGATCAATGGCGGCCCGGTTCCGGAGCTGAAATTCTTCCACGTTGCCGAGATCAATATCGGTAGCCGCAAGGTGATGGCGCTGCGTCACGGCATGGCCGGTGCGCCGGGTCTGGAAATCTGGGGTCCCTATGCTGACAAGCATTACATCCAGACCACCATCCAGCAGGCCGCGCGCGATGTGGGTGTCGATATGCACCTCGTGGGCAGCCGCGCCTATTCCACCAACACGGCGGAATCCGGCTGGATCCCCTCGCCGCTCCCGGGCATCTATACCGGCGACGGCATGCTGAAAGAGTACCGCCAGTGGCTGGGCACTGACAGCTACGAAGCGGCGGGTTCGCTTGGCGGGTCGTATGTCTCCGACAATATCGAAGACTACTACACCAACCCGTTCGAGCTGGGTTACGGCTTCTATATCGGCTGGAAAAAAGACGACTTCATCGGCAAGGACGCCCTCGCCAAAGCGAAGGACGCTCCGACCAACCGCAAGAAGGTGACCTTCGAGTGGAACGCCGAAGACGTGATGAAAGTGATCGGCTCCAGCTTCGATCCGTCGCGTGAACTGGCCTATAAATGGATCGACTTCCCGCAGCCGAACTATGCCAGCTCGACCGCCGATATGGTCATGCATGGCGACAAGATGGTCGGTTTCTCGATGTTCAACGGCTACTCCTACAACGAGCGCTGCGTGCTCTCGCTGGGGATCGTCGATCAGAATGTCGAAGTCGGCGATGTGCTGGAAATGGTTTGGGGCGAGCCCGATGGCGGGTCGGCCAAAACCAGCGTCGAGCGCCACGAGCAGACCACGATCCGCGTGCGTGTGTCGTCGACCCCCTATGCGGCCGAAGCTCGCACCAACTACGCCGATAGCTGGCGTACCAAGGGCAGCTAAGCTCTAATTGAATGCGGCGGGATAACGTGCCCGCCGCATTCCCCTAAAATGACAAGGAAGGCGCCGGGAAGCGCGCCGACCGACACCTTCCTTCAATAGCCTAAAATTATATAGAGCGGCGTGAATGTGATTTGACCAAACCCGGTCAGGCAATAGGCTTTGCCTCCTGTGTCGGGCCGTGTGCCAGATCACAAACTGGGAGGAACTATCATGATCAATACAAAGATTCTGCGTTCGGCCGCTGTGGCTGTTGCGCTGACGGCGGCTGCGGCGCTGCCTGCCGGAGCGGAAACCATCAAGTTTGCCCATTGGGTGCCGCCCGCACATACTCTGACCAAATCCACCATCGACCCGCTGATCGAAGCGACCAAGGATTCGGGCCTGACCATCGAGGTTTATCCCGGTGGCGAGCTGGGCGCCGGGCCGCTTGAG
>JARRIY010000083.1:0-9529 GCA_037379985.1 Maritimibacter sp. | reverse complement strand
GCAGGCCTTGGCCACGTCTGCCGGTGTATCGCAGAACAGCGGCTCGAATGCACAGAACATTGATTGCAGCGACATCGCGGCTGGATCGTTGAACGAGGCAGACGCGAAAAAACTGTTTGCCCGTTTCGGCGTGGCGGTGACCCGTGAAGTCGCGGCCGAAACGCCCGAAGCAGCGGCAGAAGCGGCCAAGGATTTTGATGCCCCCGTGGTTATCAAGATTCTGTCGAACGAGATCCTGCACAAATCCGAAATGGGCGGCGTTGCCCTGAACGTGGATCCGGCGGATGTCGGGGCAGAATGCACGGCAATGCTGGCGCGTGTGCGCGCCGCAACATCGGCCAAGATCGACGGTTTTCTCGTGCAGGAAATGGTCAAGGGCGGGGTCGAGATGATCCTCGGCTTCAACCGCGATCCGCAGCTTGGGGCCTATGCCCTGCTGGGGGCGGGCGGTGTGACGACCGAGCTTTATAAGGACGCAGCAATCCGGCTCTTGCCGCTGGACCGGGCCAGCGCGCGCGACATGATCGACGAGATCAAGGCAGGTGCGTTGCTCAAAGGGTTCCGCGGTAGCCCCAAGGCGGACATCGAAGCGCTGATCGACACGATGGTGGCCTTCTCGGGTATGGCCGAGACGCTGGAGGACCGCCTGCGCGAAGCCGAGATCAACCCGGTCTTCGTGCTGCCCGAAGGGCAGGGGACACGGGCGGGCGATAGCCTTATCGTTCTCGACTAAAGGAAAACTCCTAAGGCTCGGGCGGTCGTTTCCCTCGTCGCCCGAGCTCTGTTGCGCCAAGGATCAAAGACATGAAAGACGTTTACATCTGCGATTACATCCGCACCCCGATTGGCCGCTATGGCGGCGCGCTGTCATCGGTGCGGGCCGATGATCTGGGGGCGATCCCGCTGCGAGCCTTGGTCGAGCGCAATCCCGGCCTTGATCTGGCAGCGGTGGACGAGGTGATCTTTGGCTGTGCCAATCAGGCCGGTGAGGACAATCGCAACGTCGCGCGGATGTCGCTGCTGCTGGCGGGTTTTCCGGACAGCGTGCCGGGGACGACAATGAACCGGCTCTGCGGATCTGGCATGGATGCGGTCATCACGGCGGCCCGGGCGATCAAGGCGGGAGAGGTTGAGCTGGTCATCGCGGGTGGGGTCGAATCCATGTCCCGCGCGCCCTTCGTGATGCCCAAGGCGACAGCGGCCTTTACCCGCGCCAACGAGGTGCATGACACCACCATCGGCTGGCGGTTCGTCAACAAGCTGATGAAGGCGCAATACGGTGTCGACAGCATGCCGGAAACGGCGGAAAACGTGGCCGAGGATTTTGCTGTCAACCGCGCCGATCAGGATGCCTTTGCCCTGCGATCCCAGCAGAAGGCGGGCGCGGCGATGGAGAGTGGGCGGCTGGCGCAGGAAATCATTCCGGTCAGCATTCCTCAGCGCAAGGGCGATCCGGTTGTTGTGACGGAGGATGAGCATCCGCGCCCCGCGACCACGCTGGAAGATCTGCAGCGGCTCAAGACCTTCGTCAAAGCCGATGGCACCGTGACGGCGGGCAATGCTTCGGGCGTCAATGACGGGGCAGCGGCGCTGATCCTAGCCACGAAAGAGGCCGCCGAAACCCATGGCCTGACCCCGATCGCCAAGGTGCTCGGCGGGGCAACCGCCGGTGTGCCCCCGCGCATCATGGGCATTGGTCCGGCGCCCGCGTCGAAAAAGCTGATGGCGCGTCTGGGCCTGCGGCAAGAAGATTTCGCAGTGATCGAGCTGAACGAGGCCTTTGCCAGCCAAGGGTTGGCGACGTTGCGCGAACTCGGCATTGCCGATGACGATGCAAGGGTGAACCGCAATGGCGGGGCCATTGCGCTGGGCCATCCGCTGGGCATGTCGGGCGCGCGGATCACGGGTACGGCGATGCTGGATCTGAAACCGGGTGAGATATCGCTGTCGACCATGTGCATCGGCGTGGGACAGGGCATCGCGATCGCGCTGAAACGATGCTAGATTTCTGAAGTTGGCGGGGTATAAACAACGGGCAAGTTGTTCGAAATACAGCTGATATGATCGGAGCACCGTCCTTTGGTGATCCCGTTGTGCAGACCTCCTATCCAATTCGGATCTGTGACGGGGCGTCCCAAGCGACCAGATAAGACAGATGACGAGTCCCCTTCCGCCCCTCAACCCGCTGCGCACTTTTGAAGTCGCGGCGCGCCTGTGCAGCCTGACGCTGGCGGCGGAAGAGTTGAATGTCAGCCAGGTCGCCGTCAGCCGTCAGGTCAAGACGCTGGAGGACTATTTCGGGGTCAACCTGTTTCGGCGCCTGCATCGCGGTGTGGAGCTGACAGATGAAGGCCGTCAGCTCTATGAGGGGATTTCCAATGCGTTTCAGGACATCGCCGCCGCGTCGCAGCGTGTGTCTCGGCGCGGGCGGCGCGATATTCTGGCCATTCAGTCCTATACGACGTTTTCGCAACGCTGGCTGATCCCGCGCCTGACCAATTTCCACGACAAACATCCCAGGATCGAAGTGCGTCTTAGCTCTTCGACCGCGCCGGTTGATTTCGAAAGCCAGAATCTGGATGCCGCCATCCGGGCTGGCAAAGGCGACTGGCCGGAGCTGCATTGCGAGAAGTTGGTGGATGTCGAACTGATCCCGATCTGCACACCGGAATATCAGAGTCAGCACTCGCTGACAGCTCCCGATGACCTAGGCCGTGTCCGCCTGCTGCATTCGATGGCGCGGCCCACCGATTGGGCGGCCTGGATCAAGCGCGTGGGCGCGGATGTTGATCCCGAACCCGGCATTCGCTTTGAAAACTCCGCGCTGGCCTATGAGGCGGCTTCGATGGATGGCGGTGTCGCGCTGGCGGTGAAGATCTTCGTCAAACGGCAATTGCAAAGCGGCAGCCTGGTGGCCCCCTTTGGTGATCTGAGCTGTTATAGCGGCGAAGGGTACTTTCTGACTTGGCCGAAGAATTCGGAGCCGTCGCGCACCTTGATCAAGTTCCTTGACTGGATGCGTGACTGCATCGACGTCGAAAATCAGGTGCGCGCGGTTGACGAGGAGTCGTCCGACACCTGATCGGCATCGGTGCCTTGGGTTTCGTCGGGGGCGAAGTGGACGCGAATCCAATCCAGAAATTTCAGCAGCGGTGACGAGGGCGGCTCGTCCTTTGGCCAGGTCAGATAATAGCTCTCACCGGTTCGGCAGCCATGATCGAACGGCGCGACCAGCGTTCCGGCATTCAGCTGAGGCTGCACGAAATGACGGTTCGCGATGGCAACGCCCAGATCCATGAGCGCCCCTTCATAAGCGAGGGAGCTGTTTTCAAACAGCAATCGGTTTTTCGGGGTAAAGCGCGCACCAGCGGAGTCGAGCCATGCTGGCCAGTCCTTGGGGCGGGCCATGGAATGCAGCAGTTTGACCTTCGAAAGGTCCTCGATGCTTGCCAGCTCATGCGTCGCCAGAAAACTGGGCGAGCAGACGGGGATCAGTTCCATATCCGCCAGTTTCTCGGCGTGCAGACCGGGCCAATTGCCATCGCCGCCACGGATGGCCGCATCCAGATTGTCGGTGTCGAAATCTGCCGCATCGGGCGATGAGGAAAGGCGCACCTCGATCCGGGGATAGGCCTCGTGAAAATCGCCAAGCCTTGGCATCAACCAGCCGCGCGAGAAGGTCACGTAAGATTGGATCGCGAGGATGTTGCGCTGGTCCCTGCGCGAGACATGTTTCGTTGCATCCTCAATGTCTTGAAAAGCCTGAGCAACGCCTTTGAACAAAAGCACCCCTTCGCGGGTCAGCTCGATTCCACGATTGAGGCGGCGGAACAGGGTGACGCCCATATAGTCTTCCAACACGCGCACCTGACGGCTGACGGCGACCTGGCTGACATTCAGTTCCTCGGCGGCCACCGTAAGGCTGTTGTGGCGCGCGGCAGCCTCAAAGGCCTTGAGCGGATTGAGCGGCGGAAGCGTCCGGTTCGGGGTCGATGGCATTGCGGGATCCGATGTATGGCGCGAGGGAAGCGTGCAACGCTCTTGGCGCCGAAAAACTGACAATCATCATGCACTTCGAACGGTGAAAGCGCGCCCATGAATTATGGCTGGGAAGCGGAGGTTGGTCAATCTTTGGACCATCCAATCAGGCATTTCGTCGGCTTTTCGCTGCCCGTGTTCTGCGCAAACTTCCGCAGTAACCCGCTGCTCATAGCTCGCTTGCTGTCGGCCGTGGCGATTGGGCTGTCGCGGCTGGTTGCGGGCCTGTTCGTGGTGTTCCGATGGGCCCAAGCAGAGCGCGGGTGTTACCCCATAAAGGCGTTGAGCTGGATGCTGTTGACGAGGAAGTAAAGGTTGGTGCGCAGGGCTTCGCGCGATAACGACCCGCCAAGGCACAGCCGCACCTTATCGCTCGGCGCGATCCCGACACTGAAGGCGTCTGACGGCATGATCCCGATCTGGCGCCCCGCCATGCGCGCCACGATATCGGCGCGTCCGATGCCGTCGGGCAGCGTCAGCCAGATGTTAAAGGCGTTCTCGGCCCCCTTGAAGTTACACCCTTCGAGAACCTCGCGCGCGATGGCCTGCCGGGCCGAGGTTTCGGATCGGATGAAACGGCGGATCTGATCTGCGGTGCCGTCCTCGATCCATTGCGTCGCCAGGGCTGTGGTGATCGGAGAGGCCATGACGGTCTGCACTTTCAGCGTTTGGCCCAGAGAATAGGCCTGCTTGCCAGTCGGGGCGACCGTGTAGGCAAGGCGCAGCCCGGCGCCAATGCATTTCGCCAGACCGCCAATGTGCCATGTCAAATCCGGAGCGGAGACAGCAATCGGGGCGGGGGCCTTGGCGGGAATGAAGCCGTAGGCGTCGTCCTCGATCAGTTGCAGCCCGTGTTTGTTCAGCACGTCGGAAATGGCAAGGCGCCGATCTGTCGGGATGGTTAGCGTGGTCGGGTTTTGCAGTGTCGGGTTCAGGTATAGCGCCTTGGGTGCGTGGCGCAGAATGGCGGCCTCGAGCGCATCGGGCAGGATGCCGTCATCGTCCATCTCAATGCCGACAAGGTTCAGCCCGCGCCGCGAGGCAATGTTGCGAAAGCCCGGATAGGTGAACTGTTCGCACAACACGGTATCGCCGGGCTGCGTCAGGATCGTCAGGATGGCGCAGATCGTACTGTGCGCGCCCGGTGAAATGATAAGACGCGCACTGGTGGGGATCATGCCGCGCATGCTGAGCCACGAAGAGGCGGCGGCCTTGTCCTTGTCCGTGCCGGTTGAGGATTGATAGCGCAGAAGCTGCAGAAGATTGGCCGAGACATAGTCCAGACCGCTGCGCATGTTGGCGATCAGGGCCGGGTCTGTCGGCTCTGGCGGCAGGTTCATCGACAGGTCTTCATCGGCAAGGCGCAGCGGGTCCGGACCGGTGGCAACCTCGGCGGGTTCAGCGATAAAGGTGCCGCGCCCGACATGGCTTTTGACGAGGCCGCGAGACTGGGCCTCGCTATAACCGCGCGAGACGGTGGTAAAGTCGATGCCCATACGCTCGGCCAGCCGTCGCTGCGGCGGCAGACGGGTGCCCGGCGACAGCACGCCATCCTTGATGTCCTGCTCAATGGCGTCCGCTATGGCGATATAGCGCGGCTTGCCGTTGGCTTCGGTCTGGGGCGTCCAGTTATTCATGTCGTTCTCCGTCGTCACCCGTTGATAGCGAGTGACTCGCGGAAATTGAAGCGGATTGTATGGAGCTGTCCATGCGACCTTTTGGATTGAGTCGCTGCGGGATTGTGGCGGTGCATCAGAAAGCGTCGTGGCACTGCCTGGATGCCTAAAGATTCCTCAAATAGACGCTATATTGTATGCATCATTGATTCATCAATGATTGCAATATTGCGTGGCGATATGGGCTGCAAGCATGGTGAGGAAATCCAACGAACAGGAGACTCAGGATGCCTAAAGTTACCAAAGAAGCGCACAAAGACGGTGATTTCTTCGTGGATTACGAAGAAAAACTCTTCGAGGATGTCAAAGCCGAGGAAGGCGAAAAGGCCCTTGTGACCTTCCATACAGTTGCCTTCGAAGGCTCTGTCGGTCTGGTCAACATTCTGCAGGCAATTCGTCTGCAACGCAAAGGGTTCAAGACCTCGATCCTGCTCTACGGCCCCGGTGTGACCTTGGGTATCCAGCGCGGTTTCCCGACCCTGGGCGACGAAGCCTTCCCCGGTCATCAGAACTTTGCAGTCAATCTGAAGAAATTCATGGACGAGGGTGGCACGATCTATTGCTGCCGGTTCGGCCTTCAGGCGCTCTATGGCCATGGCGAGCCGTCGCTGCTGCCGGGGATCATCCCGATTGCGCCGCAGGACGTGCTCGATTGCATCCTGCTGCACCGCAAGGACAACGCCTTCATCCTCGACACCTGGACGGTCTGAGGCAGTTGGAAGCCGGGCCGCGCCACTGGCCCGGCTTCCCGCGCACATTCGTCTTCGCAAAAGGGAAAGAGACCATGAGAACCGATATCATCCGCGCCGCCGCGGTGCAGATAGCGCCTGACCTGACGGGGCGCGCGGGCACGATTGAACGCGTGTTGAACGCGATTGCCGACGCCGCTGACAAAGGTGCGCAGTTCATCGTCTTCCCCGAGACCTTCGTGCCTTACTATCCCTATTTCTCCTTTGTGCTGCCGCCGGTTCAGCAAGGGTCCGCGCATTTGGAGCTTTATAGCGAGGCGGTGGTCGTGCCCTCGCCGGAAACGCAGGCGGTGGCGGATGCCGCGCGCAAACGCGGCGTGGTCATCGTTCTCGGCGTGAACGAACGTGACCACGGCTCGCTCTATAACACGCAGCTGATCTTTGACGCCGATGGCACACTGGCGCTGAAGCGGCGCAAGATCACTCCCACCTACCATGAACGTATGGTCTGGGGGCAGGGCGATGGCGCCGGGCTGAAGGTGGTCGATACCAAAGTGGGCCGCGTTGGCGCGCTGGCCTGTTGGGAGCATTACAATCCGCTGGCCCGCTATGCCTTGATGACCCAGCACGAGGAAATCCACGCCGGGCATTTCCCCGGCTCGCTGGTTGGGCCGATCTTTGGCGAACAGATCGAGGTGACCATGCGCCACCACGCGCTGGATGCGGGCTGTTTCGTGGTCAACGCCACCGGCTGGCTGACGGAAGAGCAAATCCAATCGCTGCATCCCGATCCCAAGCTGCAGAAAGCCATGCGCGACGGCTGCATGACCTGCATCATCTCGCCCGAAGGCCGCCATCTGGCAGAGCCGCTGACCGAGGGTGAAGGCATCCTGATCGCTGATCTGGACATGAAGCTCATCACCAAGCGCAAGCGGATGATGGACAGTGTTGGCCACTATGCGCGCCCCGAATTGCTGCATCTGGTGCATGACACGCGCCCTGCTGAAACGCGCGTGGCCTATGGCGCTGTGCCTGTGCCGCAACCGGCAATCGTGTCGGATAGTGATGAAAAGGAGCCGAGCAATGTCTGATGCTGACCTGATCAACGATCTTCAATCCCATGGCATGCGGCTGGTTGATCCGAGCGTAGGCCACGAAGCCCGGCGGGGCGGGGCGGGGCCCTCCGATCACAAAGCCATCACCATTGGCGAGACCACGATTATGGTCCCCGTCCACACCGCGCCCGCGTTTGAATCGCCCTTCCTGGTCGAGCCGCCGGATGCCAAAGGCCAGTCCCGCGTGACCCGCGACGGGGTCGAAATTGCCCAGGTCCGGTTTCCCACGCGGCCGAAATTCTATGATCTGAAAACCGCAGATGGCGTCCCCTACAGCCATATCGCGACGCTGCATTCGCGCGACGTGCTGGCGACGACGGTGCTGCAGACCTGCATCCGCTATGAGAGCCGCAAAAAGACCTGCCAGTTCTGCGCCATCGGTCAAAGCCTCGCTGCGGGCCGCACGATTGCGCAGAAAACACCCGAGCAACTGGCCGAGGTCGCCAAGGCTGCGGTCGAGCTGGACGGGGTCAAACACATGGTGCTGACCACCGGCACGCCCAAGGGCAAGGATCGCGGTGCGGCGGTGATGGTTGAGAGTGCGCGGGCGATCAAGGCGGCGGTCGACCTGCCGCTTCAGGGGCAATGCGAGCCGCCCGATGACGACATCTGGCACCAGCGGATGAAGGACGCGGGCATCGACGGGCTCGGCATGCATCTGGAGGCGGTGACGCAAGAGGTGCGCGAACGCATCATGCCGGGCAAGGCCACGGTGCCGCTGGAAAAATACATGTCCAGCTTTGCGGCAGCGGTGAAGGTCTTTGGCCGCGCACAGGTCTCAACCTATATTCTCGCCGGTCTGGGCGATAGCCGCGAGGCAATCCTCGAGATGGGGCAAAAGCTTTGCGATATGGGGGTTTATCCCTTTGTCGTACCGTTCGTGCCGATCTCGGGCACGCCGCTGGAAAGCCACCCGGCGCCGACGCCGGATTTCATGGCCTCGATCCTGCGTCCCTTGGGCGAGATGATTGTCCACGCCGGGATCCGGTCAGAAGACATCAAGGCGGGCTGTGGCAAATGCGGTGCCTGTTCGGCCCTGTCGACCTATGAAAAGCTGAAGGTGCCGGCATGATCGAGCTTGAGCATCGCCAATTCCAATCCCCCGGCTATTATATCCGCGCGGCCTCGAAACCTTTTGAGGCGCGCGGGGCCGAGAGTCTGCGCCGTCGGGTTTTTGTCGAGGAGCAGGGGATTTTCAAGATCCATGACCGCGACGAGATCGACCTTGTCGCGACCCATCTTGTGGCGCTCTCGACCTATGCGCATGAGGCCGATCAGGTGGTCGGCACCGTGCGTATCCACGAAGAAAGCCCGCGCCTGTGGTGGGGCTCGCGGCTGGCGGTGGATGAGCGTTTCCGGCAGGTCGGGCGACTTGGCTCCGAGCTGATCCGGCTGGCTGTCTGCACCGCCAATGCGCGCGGCTGCGATACGTTTCTGGCGCATGTTCAGATGCAGAACGTGACACTATTTCGCCGGTTGAAATGGACCGTTCTGGATGAGGTGAATCTGCACGGGGTTCCGCACGCCAAGATGTCCGCCGATCTGTCCTACTACCCGCCCTGCGACGACCCGGCCTCGGGCTGGTTCATGAAACCGGGCCGCCGGGCATGAGTGGGGCGCTGGAAAATCTGGCCGAAGCCCTGCGCGCGCATCCGGCGATCCGCTCAAAGCTGGGGATCGCGCAGGCCGCCGGGATGCTGGGATTGACCGGACATTCAGCCGGTCGGCCAGGCGATGATGCCGCGATGATCGCAACGGCAGAGGGCTACGACCTGCTGGCAGGCGAAGGGTTCATCCCCGCTTTCGTCGCGGCGGATCCGTGGTTTGCGGGCTGGTGCGGGGTAATGGTCAACCTGTCGGACATTGCCGCCATGGGCGGGCGGGCCTCGGCGTTGATTGATCAGGTCTGGGCCCCCGATGCGAAAGCCGCTGCGCCTTTGATGAAAGGGCTGCGCGATGCCGCCGAGGCTTACGGCGTGCCGCTGGTCGGCGGGCATACCAATTTCGCCGC
>JARRIY010000082.1:0-10267 GCA_037379985.1 Maritimibacter sp. | reverse complement strand
CGCCTTAGAACGGGTAAACCACGGCTTCCTGGCGCGAGGTGACCCAGACCCATTGGCTGAACTCTTCCCAGATCGCGGGCCCCGAAATGCGCGAGCCATTGCCCGAGCGGCCACGGCCACCAAAGGGCGCATAGGGGCTCGCGGCCACGGTCTGATCATTGATGTGCAGATGGCCGACCTTCAGCTTGTCGCCGAGGGCGCGGGCACGGCCGGTATCCTTGGCGATGATCCCGGCAGCGAGGCCGAATTCGGACATATTCGCCAGTTCAACCGCGTGATCGTCATTATCGTAGCCCACGACCACGGCGACCGGGCCAAAGATTTCCTCTTCAAAGGCGCGCATCCCGGGTTTCACCCCCGACAGCACCGTGGCGGGGAACATCGTGCCATTGGCCTTGCCGCCGATATGCAGGGTCGCGCCCTTGGCGACGGCCTCATTCACTATACCGTTAATCCGGCTGGCTTCCTGCCCCGAGATCAGCGGCCCAAGCGCGCATTGCTCGTTGGTTGGGTCGCCCACCGGCAGATGGCCGGCTTTCACGGTCAGGGCTTCCGCCAGCTTGTCGGCCATCGCCGAGGGGGCAAGGATCAGCCCGGTGGCCATGCAGATCTGGCCCTGATGCAGCCAGGCACCCCAGGCCGCGTTCGAAGCCGCCGCGTCGAAATCGGCATCGTCCATCCCGGTGAACGACACCATGGCGATATTCGGATCTTCGCACATCGCCGCGCCCACATCGCCGCCGCCGGGGATGATGTGCAGCAGGTTCTCGGGCAGGCCCGCCTCTTCAAAGATGCGCGCGATGATCACGCCGCCGGTGATCGGCGTGCGCGGATCGGGCTTGTGCACCACGGCGTTGCCGGTGGCCAGCGCCGCCGCAATCGCGCGGATCGACAGGATCAGCGGGAAGTTGAAGGGCGAGATCACCCCGACCACGCCATGGGCCACGCGCAGAAGCTCTTCGTGACGGCCATCAAGCGAGGGGATGATCCGGCCAGCAGGCTCAACCGCCGCAACAGCCGCTGCCCGCAGGAAACCGGCGCTGTGTTCAATTTCAATCCCGGCTTTCGGCGGGATCGACCCACTTTCGCGGATGATCCAGGGCATCAGCTCTTCGCCATTGGCCTCAAGAATATCGGCCGCCTTGTTCAGGATCGCCGCGCGCTGATGCGGAGGGGTTGCTTCCCAAGCCGGTTGCGCCGCTGCCGCTGCTGCCGAAGCCTTGAACACATCCGCCGGGGTGGGTTTGCCGATACGCTCGATCACGCTGCCATCAGCGGGAGCGAGAATATCCGTTGCCCCACCGCTGGCCGCAGCCCAGCCGCCGGAATAGATCATGCCGCTCCAGCTGGCCGTTTCAAGAAAGTTATGTGCCGATCCGTCCATGTTTTCCTCCCAAAGACTGAGGGTCTTCGCGGCATCACCTCACGGTTCGGGCAAACGCGAGTTTGTCCGTTATTCTCGTGGTTTATCGGTGAAACCGACGCCACCCTCCCAAATGACGAACCTGATGAGTCGATTTGCGCCGGTCCAAATCAAGAAAAAAGTGACGCTGCGACAATTTTGCCCAAAACCCCCTGATTTTTAGAGGATTTCTAAAAAATTTTGCACGCGCAGCGATTTCATGTATTTCTGAAATTACAATTCCGAATTCATGAAAATCTGAAAATGTCCAAACGCATCTCTCTCAAGGAAGCCTCGAAAACCGCGCCGCGGATGCTGGCGCGGGGTGATAGTGCCCTGCTCGAAGAAGGTGCGCCGCCGACCCTCAACGATCTGGCAGGCGCTTTGCAATTCGCTTTGGGCGACGGGCGGATCTGGCTCAATGACGAACGCATGGTGCTGCTGCAGACCTCGGTTCTGGGCGATCTGCGCCGCGCGATGATCGAGGCGCTGGGGCTCGATGCCGCCGCCAGCCTGTTTCGCAAGACCGGTTGGCAGCAAGGGGTCGAGCTCGCCGAGCTGGTCACCAAGCGCTTTCATCAGGAAGACCTGACCAATGCGCTCGCCGCCGGGCCGCGCCTGCACACGATGGAAGGCTATGTGAAGGTCACCACCAAGCGGTTCGAGTTCGACGTTGCGCGCGGGCATTATCACGGCGAATTTCACTGGCATGACAGCACCGAAGCCGCCGAACATATCCGCCATTTCGGGCTGTCCGACAAACCGGCCTGTTGGTTTCAGCTCGGGGTGCCCTCGGGCTATACCACCACCCTGCTCGGCCAGCCGGTGATCTTTCGCGAGGTTGAATGCATGGCGCAAGGGGCTGAGCGCTGCGTGGTGATCGGGCGCAATGCTGCCGCCTGGGGCGATGATGTGCCGGAGCTGGAAGAGTTTGGCCTTGCCCGCGCCAAGACCCGCTCAAAACCCTGGACCCCGCCCGTGGCCCTGCCGGAAACGCAGGAAGAAGTGGCCGATCCCGATGCGATCCTCGGCAAATCCGCCGCCATCGAACGGGCGCGGCGGCTGCTCGAACGGGTGGCGGGCTATGACGAGCCGGTGATGCTGCTGGGCGATCCTGGCACCGGCAAAGAGCTGTTTGCCCGCCGCTTGCACAAGATCGGGCGCGCCGCCAATGGTCCTTTCGTGGTGGTGAATTGCGGCATCTTCGATACCGGACATCCTGAGGAAGATCTGTTCGCCCCCGGCGGCGCGATTGAGCGCGCAGCGGGCGGCACGCTGTTTCTGAACGATATTCTGGCCCTGCCGATCCCACTTCAGGGGCGGCTCGTCACCCTGCTCGATGCCCGCGATGATCACAAACCGGGCTTCCGACTAATCTCGGCCACTGGCGACGACCCGCGCGCCGCGCTCGATGCGGGCAGGTTGCGCGCCGATCTGTTCTATCGGTTGTCGCTGCTGCCCATCGCCCTGCCCCCTCTACGCGACCGGCGCGACGACCTGCCCCAGCTCATCGACCATTTCCGCCGCCTCCACGCCCGCCGCCATGGCAAACCGATCCGCCAGCTTTCCGGTGCCGCTATGGATATGCTCCTGCGCTACGATTACCCCGGCAATGTGCGCGAGCTGTCGAACATGATCGAACGCGGGGTGATCTATGCCGAACCGGGGGGCGATGTAGACATCTCCCACCTGTTCACCGGCATCGAGGAAATGCCTTCGTTTGTCGAAGGGCTGCACGCCACCGGCAAGATCGTGCGCCGCTCGGCTCAGGACGGGCAAGCCAGCGGGCTGACCTTGCAGGATATCGAAACCGAAGCCATCCAGCGCGCGATGGACGAAGCCGGGGGCAATGTCTCTGCCGCCGCCCGCGCCCTCGGCCTGACCCGCGCCAAACTCGATTACCGGTTGGCAAAGCTCGGGATCAAGCCGGGGAAATAGCAAAGGGCACTATTCCTTCGCCCGAACAGCGCCCCTTGGGGCGCCGGGCGAGCGCCTGTCCGTCCCGGCGGACTGGCGCTATTGGAGCGATGGCGACACGCGGTGAGGCAGGCAGTTCGTGGCCGGTATAAATGGCGCAGCTCAAATGTAGGGATGCGCCACCCCACGGACAGGCACGCGCCCGAACCTAACCAGCCCCTAAAACGCCCCTTCAAGCTGCGCAAACTCTTCCAGACACTTCGGATTGGCGAGCGAGGCCTTGTTTTTCACCTCGCCCCCCGTTGCCATCGCTTTTGCAGCCCCCTCGACCCGTTTCGAGTTGATCGTATAAGGCACCTCGGTCACGGCATAGATCGCGGCGGGCACATGGCGGGGCGAGCATTCATCGCGCAGCGTCACCCGCAGGCGTTTCGCCAGATCGGCGGTAAGCGCCTGCCCCTCGGCGGGCACAAGGCACAGCACGATCTCTTCATCGCCCGGGATCGGCCGCCCAAACACCACCGCATCGGCAATCTCGGCAAAGCGGTCGCAGATATTATAGATATCTGCCGTACCGATCCGCACCCCTTGCGGGTTCAGGGTGAAATCCGACCGGCCATGGATCACCATCGAGCCATCCGGATTGATCTCGGCATGGTCGCCATGGGTCCAGATCCCCGGCCGCTCGGCAAAATAGGCATCGCGATAGCGCGCATCGCCGTTTTCGCCCCAGAAGGTAAGCGGCTGCGAGGGGAAGGGTTCGGTGCAAACCAGCTCGCCCGGACGCCCCACCACCGGCGCGCCGCGATCATCGAGCACATTGGTCGCCATGCCAAGCGTGCGCGCAGTCAGCGCCCCACGCCGGATCGGCCGCGTCGGGGCTCCAGTGACGAAACAACCCATCAGATCGGTGCCGCCCGACAGCGACACATGCCCGGCCATTGGGCGTACCTCGTCGCGCACCCAATCAAACTGCCACGGCGCCATCGGGCTGCCCGACGACATCATCCAGCGCAGCGATGACAGATCCTGGCTATCTGCAGGGTGATAGGAAATATCGGCCAGCGTCGAGAGGTATTTCGGCGAGACCCCAAGATGGGTCAGCCCCTCTTCCTCGACCACTTTCCACAGCAGCGAGCCATCCAGCACGCCATCCTGTTTCACCATCGGTGCGCCGTCGAAAATCACCAGCCGCGCCTCGGTCGCCAGCACGGCGGCGGACCAGTGATACATCATCCAGGCATTGTTGGAATACCACATGAAGCGGTCGCCCGGGCGCACGTCATTGTGCAGAATATGCTCTTTCAGCTGGTTCAGCAGCACCCCGCCGGTGCGATGCACAATGGCTTTCGGCGCGCCGGTGGTGCCGGAGGTATAAAGCACATAGGCCGGATCAGAAAATCCCAGCCGGGTGAATTCCAGCGGTGCATCGGGCTTGCCGAACGCCTCATAACCCACTGACACCACGGGGCTTTGCACATCGCCTTCACCCACCAGAACCAGGGTTTCCAGCCCCGGGATTTCAGCGGCAATCTCGCCGATCCGATCAGAAATATCGTGATCGCGCCCGCCATAGCGATAGCGCGGCTGGGCAAAGATCAGTTTCGGCCGCACCTGCCCGATCCGGTCGATAATCGCAGCCTTGCCGAAATCCGGTGAACACGAAGTCCAGACCGCCCCGATCGCCGCGCTGGCCAGCAGCGTGACCATGCTTTCGATCCGGTTCGGCAGCACCACGCCCACGCGGTCGCCCTTGCCAATACCTGCCGCGCGCAGCCCTTCGGCCACCCGGGCCACCTCGGCGCGCAGCTGATCGGCGCTCAGCTCTTCACGCCCGCCCGCCTCATCACGACCCACCAGCACAATCTCATCACCCGTGCGGCGCAGCAGGTTTTCGGCCAGATTGAGCCTTGCATCGGGAAAGAACTCGCTCCCCATCATCCGGTCCGCGGGATCAGCGCGAAACGCCTGATCGCCTTTCTCGCCGATGATCCCGGCGAAATTCCACAGGGCTGACCAGAACTCCTCAAGATCAGAGATCGACCAGCGATGCAGATGGTCATAGTCGAAAGGATCAATCCCGGCCTGACGGGCAAATTGGGCCATGGCCGAGCTTTCGGCCAGATCCGGCACCACGTCCCAGATCACATCACTCATCTTCGTCCTCCCCCCGGATCACCCCGGCAGATCTGTTCTGCTCAGGTGATAGGATTATTTCATTTCATTTGCAACGTTCTATCGCGAATTTTCCAACAAGCTTAATCATAATACCTTAAGAGCGTCATATTTTCATCGGAATTCATTCACTTTTTCGGCCAATGCTCAGACCGGACCTTCCGGCAAGAGAAGGCAGAGGGCTTTGGTATCGAATATCCCTGCCGCGCCATGCGGATTGTTAAGGAGCTGACAAATGCCGACACCCTCCGCGCCGAAAAAGCCCAAGGCTGCGCATAAGCATCCCGAGCCGAAGGTTCAGCCGAAAGCCCCCAAAGTTCCGAAACGCCCGGTAGAGAAACCTGCCGACAAGCAGGTGTTTCACGATTGGGCGATGTTCTGACCCCTGCCCCGGTTGATCACTCCAGTTGATCCCTGTCAGATTATCCATCCAAACAACTGGCAGGCACTGTCAGTTGGCTCTCGATCCGGGCGTTCTTTGCCTTTCGCCTGCGCGCCCGCCCGATTAGAAACGGCGCATGAGCAGCCCCGTTTCTTCCATCCGCAATCTCGGCCCCGCCACTGATGCGAGCTATGCCCGCGCGGGCATTCACTCGGCAGAAGAACTGCGCGAGCTTGGCCCGGATGCCGCCTATACCCGGCTGCTCGCCGCTGGCAGCAAACCGCATTTCATCGCCTACTACGCCATGGTCATGGGGCTGATGGGGCGGCCCTGGAACGATTGCAAAGGCGAGGAAAAGAAAACCCTGCGAAAACGCTTCGATGCGCTGGTCGCGGCCTGCAATCCCGAGATCATCCCGGGGATCGAACGAGTGCTTGACGAGATCGGCATCCGCGCGCCGAAAGCATAATTGTAACGACCCTGTTCATTGACAGTCTCTGGGGCTGCTTTCATAGAAGCCCTCACCGATACAATCAGAAGCGCCATCATGCACCGCCTGTTTCTCCTGCTAATTGTAGCCATGCTCGCCCGCCCTGCGCAGGCAGAGCTCAGCACCTTCAGCTTTCAGCAGGATGGCCTGCGTCGTCACGCCTCGGTCTATGTGCCCGAGGGGCTCACCGGCCCGGCACCGCTTATTCTGGTCGTGCATGGGGTGGCGTCCAGCGGCTATGATTTTCGGCGAACCTCGCGGCACGCGTTTGAAACGCTGGCCGATGAATTTGGCTATGTCATCGCCTACCCATCGGCTTTTCAGCTTGTCTGGTCGTTCAGCAAAGGCATCGGCGCCGAACAGCTCGGCACGAAACGCGATGACCTTGCCTATCTGAAACGGGTGATAGGCGAGGCCGAAGCGCGGGCCGAGATTGATCCCAACCGGATCTTTGCCATCGGCTTTTCGCAAGGCGCACAGATGAGTTACGCGCTGGCCTGCGCCAATCCCGGGCTGATCCGCGCCATGGGCGCTGTGTCGATGGGCCTGCCGGAACTGCTGCGTGACGATTGCCGCAATCACCTGCCCGATGGCGTGTTGCTAGCCCACGGCACCAATGACCCCATCGTGCCCTTTGAAGGCGGGCAAGTCCTGTCCGGGCCATGGGCCACCATGCTGCTGAAAGGCTTTGACGATACCCTGCGCTATGCGCTGGCGCAAAAGCATTGCGGCGCACCGAGCCTGACACGCAAATATGACGAAGAAGACGATGGCACCAGCGTCACCCGGCGGCTTTGGACGAATTGCGATCCGGGCACCGCTGTAGAAGCCTACCTGATCGACGGCGGCGGGCATCGCTGGCCGGGCGAAAGCCCCTTTGGACCGGTCAACATAGTGATTGGCCCCACTACGCAGGAGATCGATGGCGCGGCCATGGCCTTCAGCTTCTTCTCGCGCTTTCGCTGAGCGGCTGAAGCCCGAGCGTTCTAGTTCGTGGGAAAGGGATTGATCATCCCCCTGACGATCTGTTTGGAGAACAGCCTAACCGCCCTCGCCCGTCTCTATGAGCGGATCAAATCGCCGGAACAGAGACACAGCAACGCCCTTCGCCAAAAGAAAAGGCCGCACGGATCACCGCACGGCCTTCGCATCTCAATGGAAACGGTGGCTTAGCCGACCAGTTCCAGACCCGAGAAGAAATAGGCAATCTCTTCAGCGGCGGTTTCCGGAGCGTCGGAACCGTGCACCGAGTTTTCGCCAACCGACTGGGCGAACTCTTTGCGGATGGTGCCTTCGGCGGCGTCGACCGGGTTGGTGGCGCCCATCACTTCGCGGTAAGCGGCAATGGCGTTTTCGCCTTCCAGAACCTGCACGACCACCGGCTCGGAGATCATGAATTCGACCAGCTCACCAAAGAAGGGGCGCTCTTTATGCACACCGTAGAAGGTTTCGGCTTGTGCTTGGGTCATCTGGATACGCTTTTGCGCGACGATGCGCAGGCCAGCGGCTTCGATCTTGGCGTTGATGGCGCCGGTCAGGTTGCGCTTGGTGGCATCGGGTTTGATGATGGAGAAAGTGCGTTGAATGGCCATGTCGGTCCTCATGATGCTGTCGGGAAACCCCGGTGAAATCTCGCGCGCCTGCTAGCATGGGTAGGCGAGGATGGAAAGGGGCTTGCTGCATCGCTTGTAAGGCATCGTGATGCTCTCGCCCGGGGCCTTTCGCAACACGCCCGCCACAAGATCCTTTGCCCCTCCAGCGCAGATTGACTCCCCCCGGCCCCTCTGGCACTTCCGCCCTATGTTGAAAATCTCCGATATTTCCTTTTCCATCGACGGCCGACCGCTGATCGAACACGCTTCGGCGGTAATCCCTGATGGCCACAAGGTTGGCCTTGTCGGGCGCAACGGCACGGGCAAAACCACGCTGTTTCGGCTGATCCGGGGCGAGATCGTTCTGGAAACCGGCTCGATTTCGGTGCCGAAAGGCGCAAGGATCGGTGGCGTGGCGCAAGAGGCCCCGGCCACGGATGTCTCGCTCGCCGATACGGTTCTGGCCGCCGATACCGAACGCGCAGCCCTGCTGGCCGAAGCCGAACATGCCAGCGACGCGCACCGGATTGCGGAAATTCAAACCCGGCTGACCGATATTGATGCCTGGTCCGCCCCGGCGCGGGCTGCCTCGATCCTGAAAGGGCTTGGCTTTGACGATGTCGATCAGGCCCGGCCCTGTTCGGATTTCTCCGGCGGCTGGCGGATGCGCGTGGCGCTGGCGGCGGTGCTGTTTTCGCAGCCGGATTTCCTGCTGCTCGACGAACCGACCAACTATCTCGACCTCGAAGGCGCGCTCTGGCTGGAAAACTACCTGATCCGCTATCCGCATACGGTGATCATCGTCAGCCACGACCGCGAGCTTCTGAACCGCTCTGTCACCGGGATCCTGCATCTCGAAGACAAAAAGCTGACCTATTATTCCGGCCCCTACGATACTTTTGCCGCAACCCGTGCGGCGCGGATTGCAGCGGCGGAATCCGAAAACCGCAAGGCCGAGGCGCGCAAGGCGCATCTGCAAAGCTTTGTTGATCGCTTCCGTGCCAAAGCCTCGAAAGCCAAGCAGGCGCAATCGCGGCTGAAGATGATCGAGAAGCTGACGCTCACCTCGACCCCGCAGGAAGCGGCGCTGCGCAAGTTCTCGTTCCCCGAACCCGAAGAGCTGTCGCCGCCGATCATCAATCTTGAAAGCGCAAGCGTCGGCTATGATGGCAAGCCGGTTCTGACCCATCTGAACCTGCGCATTGATCAGGACGACCGGATCGCGCTGCTGGGCAAGAACGGCGAAGGGAAATCTACCCTGGCGAAGCTGCTGGTGGGCGATCTTGAGGCGCTTTCGGGCCGCATCACCCGGTCGACCAAGCTGCGCATCGGCTATTTTGCCCAGCATCAAATGGATGTGCTGCGCCCGGACGAAACCCCGCTCGACCATTTGCGCAGGTTGCGCAACAGCGAAGGCCCGGCGAAATGGCGCGCCCGGCTTTCGGGTTTTGGCCTGATGGCCGAACAGGTCGACACGCTGGTCAGCCGCCTTTCGGGCGGGCAGAAGGCGCGGCTGACGTTGCTTCTGGCAACGCTCGACGCGCCGCATCTGCTCATCCTCGACGAACCGACCAACCACCTTGATATCGAAAGCCGCGAAGCGCTGGTTGAAGCGCTCACCGCCTATTCCGGCGCCGTGGTACTGGTCAGCCACGACATGCACCTGCTGTCGATGGTGGCCGACCGGCTGTGGCTGGTGAAAGGTGGCCGCGTGGCGCCGTTTGAAGACGATCTTCAGGCCTACCGCAAATTGCTGCTGTCCTCCGACGCCCCCGCCAAGGCTGACAAGGCCAAGCCCGCGCCGAAAAAGGCCAGCCGCGACGAGATCCTGGCCCTGCGCAGCGAGGTGCGCAAATGCGAGGCCCGGGTGGGCAAGCTCGAAGAGATGCGCGAAAAGCTCGCCACGAAGCTCGCCGATCCGATGCTCTACGAAGGCGATCGCATCGGTGAGATGGAAGTTTGGCAGAAGAAATATGCCGAAGTCATGGAAGGGCTCGATAAAGCCGAAGCGATGTGGGTGGCCGCACAGGAAAAGCTGGATAAGGCGGCGGAGTAAGGGGCTTCCCGCGTTTAGGCCGGATCTGTAGGCTACGGCTGGTAGGCCGGACTTCAGCCCGGTAAAACCGGCAATCCCGACACCTCCGGCAACACTGGCGCGTGGCGGGGTGAAAAGCCGCCCTACGGAAAGCCAGACCGCTTAGAACAATTACTCCTCCGTATCTCGCAAAAGGGCGAGCGCCTGTCCGTGGGCTGGCGCATCCCTGCCTGTGAGCGGCGCCATTTATGCCTGCCACGAACTGCCCGCCTCA
>JARRIY010000081.1:0-11125 GCA_037379985.1 Maritimibacter sp. | reverse complement strand
TCGGCGCGTCCGCTTGGTAACCATGACGCAGGCCCTTGGGGCAGGCTTGAGCCCCGGATATCCCAGCCTCCAACATGACCACCTTCACCCAGCGATAGGCTGTGACGCGGTTGAGGGCGCTGCCTCGGATATTCCAAAGCGGCAGGTCTGGCGGGCCAGAGAGGTCATGCGCCTGGGCAAACAGCTCGATCAACAGCGGCGGCACCGGCACCTCGCGGAACACCTGCGGGTTGCGGCGTTTGAGAGTGCGAAAGGTGACGGTTCTGGCTTCGGGTCGGATTGCACCTGGGGTGGGCGCCAGCGCCTCGGAAAGACGGCAGCCAGTATAGAGCAGGGTGAGGCAGAGGCTCGCGACATCCGGGCGCTGAGCCTCGGCAATACGGGCAAAGCGCGACCGCTCTAGGCGGCGTCTGACACCGTCATAGAGCCGCATCTCAGACGGCTGTGGGATGGCATTTTCCATACGAATTTCGCAGCGTATCCTGGGGGGATCAGGCGCCCATCATACACAGTTACGCCCCGGCAACAGTATTGCCAATTTTGTTGCATGTATCGGAATGTCGCCAGATACCATGGACTTAGCCGTAGGCTGGGATCAGCATAAGGGCTTGAGCGGCGTCTTTCAATGCTAAAGCCCCCTACACTCAACAGTGTACAGAATTGGCAATTTTGTTGCAAATCACCTTCGCCATTGTCCGTGGTCAAACCGCTCGGCAAACCTGTTTTGACGGAGGGAATAATGCGCAAATCTGTTGGCATTGTGGGAATGATTGGTGGAGTGGTGCTGGGAATACTGTCCTTCGCCGAAGGGGCGTTGTCCGGCAGCGCGTCGGCCAGCATGCCCGGCAATCCCTTGAAGGTTTCTTTGCGAAGGGCCGGAAACTCGTAAGGGGCTTCCCGAACCGGCATTTTGAGCGGCGCCAGCTCGATCCCCGCGCCCACAAACTCCGGATCATATTGGAAAACGCCAAGGCCGCGCGCCTCGTCCCAGCTCACCGCACCAATGCGCCGCCCCCACAGGATGATGCTGGCGTCAGTCATCTACATCATCCCCCCAGCTCCATGTGGGTTTGGCGGTGCGGTCCGATGTCGGGCGGGCGCGGCGGCGCTCGCTTCCCTTCTGCGAGACGCGTTCTATGGGGCGGATATGGCCTTCTGGCAGGGCGGAGAGAATAGCCTCCTCCAGATCGAGCGCCGTGGCGACGCGCAAGAACGTGTCGAGGGTCGAAGGATCCCCCGCCTCCAGACGCCGCAAGGTGCGCACCCCGATACCTTCCTTCTCGGCAAGGACGGCCTGGGTCACGTTGCGGGCCAGACGCAGACGCGCAAGGCGTTGCCCGATTTCCTGTTCAATTTGCTTTGACGTCGCCATGTTATCCTTAAAGGCCGCATGATGCCTGTTAAGTTACCTTATTCGATTCATTGGGTCACATGTGACCTATTGATCGGTCAAATACCACCAACAGGCCTTATGTGGCCCATTATTGACCCACAAAACACCACCCCCTGTGCCGCTCAACCGAACGGCATGGGCATTTCGTCACCCAATGCCAATCTGTGGTGAGCTAACACCCATCCGCGCCAGCTCGAAGGCGCGCCCGGCCTGATCGGCGGCAAGATCCTCGATCAGCAGATCGACCGATGCCCCCTGCCCCACCACGCGCGCCAGATCTTCGCGGGCAACCGGCGAGGCACTGACGAACAGCACCGCCTCGATCCGGCGCATCCATTCGCGCCAGCGCAGCTCTGGCGGCAGGTCGGCCAATTCGAGGTCCAGCTCCGGCTCGGGTCGCTGCTTCGACTTCTTTTCTGGTTGCATCTCCGAACCGCGAAACCGGTTTCCACTTTCGCTGTCCATGCTCACGCCCACATCCCGTAAAGCCGGAACGTGTCGCGCCCGGTCAACTCGCGCACCGCGCCAAGCTCGACCAGCCGATCACAGAGCCGCCGCGCGTCTGGCTTTGCCAATGTGCAAAAACCGCTCTTTCCGGGCTATATGTTTGTCCGCTTCGATCCCGCCTCGGCCCCCTGGCGCAAGATCAATTCCACCTATGGCGTGGCCAAGCTGATCAGCTTTACCGGCGCCCCCACCCCGCTGCCAGACGCCCTGATCGCAGGCCTGATGGCGCGCTGCGATGAAGCGGGCAAACTGCGCCCGATGTCTGAGCTGCAAAGCGGCGATGAGGTCGAGCTTCTGACCGGACCTTTCGCAGATTTCGTCGCCACGGTGGACAGCATCGACGCGAATCGCCGGGTCTGGGTGCTGATGGAGATGATGGGCCAAACCACCCGCCTCAGCCTCGACCCCGATCAGCTGCGGCTCAGGGCCTGAGCCCCCTGCCCTATCGCTAGACGGGGCAGAGGATTGCAGGTATGGCCTACGCTGGCAGCGCTTCCTCAGCTTCCACCGCCGCCGGTTCATCCGGCGGGGTATCGGGCTTGATGCCAAACCAGATCAGATAAAGCGCGGGCAGCACGATCAGGGTCAGAAGCGTGCCCACAATGATCCCGCCCATCATCGCATAGGCCATCGGCCCCCAGAAGATCTCCCGGGTGATCGGCAGCAGCCCAAGGCTCGCCGCCAATGCGGTCAGCATGATCGGCCGCACCCGGCCTTCGGTTGCCTCGCGCACCGCGTCCCAGGGCTTCATCCCATCGCGGCGCAGCTCTTCGATCTGCACCACCAGGATCACCGAGTTTCGGATCAGAATCCCGATCAGCGCCAGGATCCCCAAAAGCGCCACAAACCCCATCGGCTTGCCGGTTGAAAGCAGCGCCACAACCACGCCGATCACCGCCAGCGGCGCCACCGCGACAACCAGAAACATCCGGGCAAAGCTTTGCAGCTGCAACATCAGCACCGTGGCGATGACGAACAGCATCAGCGGCACAGCCGCCACAATTGGCGCCTGCGATTCCGCACTGCTTTCCACCGTGCCCCCCAGCTCGACCGAATAGCCCAGCGGCAGGCTGGCGCGGAAAGCTTCGATCTCCGGTTCCAGCTCGCTGACCACCGTTGCCGCCTGCAAATCGCCCAGAATACCGCCGCTCAGGGTCAGGGTCGGCACCCGGTCACGGCGCATGATCATCGGTTGCTCCAGCTTGAAATGGAACTGCGCCACCGCCGCAAGCGGCACAATGCTGCCCGTCGCCGTGGTGATCTGCAGGTTCTGCATGGTCTCAACCGAAGCCCCCTGTTGCAGATTGGCCCGGCCCACGACATTCACCAGATAGGTGCGGTCGCGGATCTGGGTGATGATCCCGCCCGAGGTCGCCCCCGACAGCGCCTGCGCGATATCCTGCGAGGTGATCCCCAGTTGCCGCGCCTTGTCATAGAGGATTTCCACCTCGATGGTGCGCGCCGGTTCCATCCAGTCATAGCGCACTTCCGACAGGTTTGGGTTCTCCAGCATCACCCCGGCCAGCGCCTGCGCCTGACTGCGCAGCACGTCGATATCCGGACCGCTGACCCGGTATTGCACCGGGCGTTTCACCGGCGGGCCGAGCGATAGCGGCTTGATGAAGGTATCCGTGCCCGGGAAGGTCTTGCGCAGATATTCCGTCAGCCGTTCCTGCACCGCATCGCGCACATCGATCCCGCTCGTCACCACCACGAGCTGCCCAACCGAAGGCATCGCCGTCGGCCCGTCATGGGTCAGCACGAAACGCGGCGCGCCCCGGCCCACATAGCTCGACCAATGCGCGATATCCGGATCACCCGCCAGCGCCTCGCGCTCGAACTGCGCAATCTGCGCATCGCTTTCAGCAATCGAAGCGTTTTGCGGCAGGTTGAAATCGATGATCAGCTCTGGCCGGTCGGAGGACGGGAAAAACTGTTGTTCGACAAAGCCGAAGCCCCAGACCGACACGCCGAAAATCACCAGCGTCGCCACCAGTGTCAGCCATTTCAGCCGCATGCAGACACGCAGCACACCGCTGAACATCCGCCCCATGATCCCCGGGCCTTCATGCTTGTGTTTGATCGCTTTCGGCAGGATCGACACCCCCAAAAGCGGGGTGAACAGCACCGCCACAACCCAGGAAACCAGCAGCGACACCGCCAGCACGATGAACAGCGAAAAGGTAAACTCCCCCGCCGAGCTGGAGTTCAGCCCGATGGGAATGAAGCCTGCCACCGTCACCAGCGTGCCCGACAGCATCGGAAAGGCGGTGGAGGTATAAACCGAGGTCGCCGCCACCCGCAGGCTGCGCCCCTCTTCCAGCCGCTTCACCATCATCTCGACCGCGATCATCGCGTCATCGACCAGCAGCCCCAGCGCAATGATCAGCCCGCCCAGCGACACCCGTTGCAGCGAAATATCCAGCGAGGACATGACCAGAAAGGTGATCGCCAGCACCAGCGGGATCGAGGTTGCCACCACGAAACCGGCGCGCATCCCGAGGCTGACGAAACTCACCACCAGCACGATGACGATGGCCTCAAACAGCGCCTTGGTGAAACCCGACACCGCCTCGTCGACCACTTTCGGCTGATCGGCCACCAGATGGGTTTCCACCCCGACCGGCAGATCGGCTTCGATCCGGGCAAAGGTCTTTTCCAGCTCGGCCCCGAATTCCAGCAGGTTTTTGCCGCTGCGCATCCCGATCGCCAGCCCGATCGCCGGCTGGCCATTATAGCGAAACAGCGCCCGGGGCGGGTTGGTGTACCCGCGGCTGATCGTTGCCACATCCGAAAGCCGGATAAACTGCCTGCCAACCAGCAGGTTCAGGTTTTTCAGGCTTTCTTCCGAGGTAAATTGCCCGCCGGTGCGGATCGCAATCCGTTCTGGCCCGGCCTGCATCACCCCAGAGGCATTGAGCGAGTTCTGATCGGCAAGCGCGAGCAGAATCGACTTGATCGACACCCCCAGCGCCGCCACCTCATGCACCGAGAAATCCAGATAGACCACCTCGTCGCGCGCGCCGAGAATTTCCACCGAGCCGACATTCGGCACGTTATAGATCTCGCTGCGCACCTGTTTGACGTAATCCAACAGCTGCCGGTCGCTTAGCCCGTCGGCGGTGAAGGCATAGATATTGCCAAACACATCGCCGAAATGGTCGTTGAAAAACGGCCCACGCACCCCTTGCGGAAAGCTGGTGGACAGATCCCCGATCAGCGACCGCACTTCCTGCCAGGTATTCTTCACATCGGCTTCCGGCACGGTGTCTTCCAGCTCAACCGTCACCACCGCTTGCCCCGCCGTGGTGGTGGATTGGGTGGATTTCAGCGTGTCGATATCCTGCAGCGCCCGCTCGATCCGCTCGGTCACCTGCAAAGTGGTTTCCGAAGCGCTCGCCCCGGGCCATTGCGCCGAAACGATCATCTTGCGAATGGTAAAGGGCGGATCTTCCTCGCGCCCCAGATCAAGAAACGCCACCGTCCCGGCGATCACGAAGACCGCCATGAAATACCACAGCAAAGAGCGGTGGTTCAGGGCAAAATCTGACAGGTTGAATTTCTTCATTGCTCTTGTCCTTCCAGCCGCACGTTCTGGCCGTCCTGCAAAACATGCACCCCGGCAATGGCGACATATTCGCCCGGTTCCAGCCCTTCGGTGATCGCGGTACGGCCCCCCTGCCCTGCCCCGAGCGTTACCGCGCGGCGGGTCACGCTTTCGCTCTCGGGATCAATGATCCAGAGGCTCACCTCGTCATCCCTGCGCAGGATCGCGCTGTCGGGCACCGTGACAAAGCCAAGCCCGGTGCTGCCAAAATCCACCTCGGCGGTGGTGCCCAGCCACAGGCTGTGCGGCGGCTTCTCGATGCCGATTTTCACCTGCCACTGCCGGGTCACGCTATTGGCCTCGGGGGCGATCTCGCGCAGCGTGCCGGTGACCTTGTTATCCGCATCAAGCTGCGGCCAGACCTGCGCCTGCCTCCCCGGCTGCAATTGCCCGGCAACCTCTTCCGGCACGTTGATCACCACATCGCGCACATCCGGGTTGGCGATGGTCAAAACCGGTTGCCCGGCGGCGACAAGCTGCCCGGCCTGCGCCGATACCTCGGTGACAACCCCGGCAGAACGCGCCACCAATTGCGCCTGATCAAGCTGATCCTGCGCCTGTGTCAGTTGCGCCTCGGCCTGCGCCACGCCCGATTGCGCCGCCGCTGCCTGTTCGGCGGCCCGGTCACGCGAGGCACGCGGGGCTGAATTGCTGTCAAACAGGGCCTGAACCCGCGCCGCCGCCGTAACCGCGTTGTCATGCTGGGCGCGCGCAATCGCCAGATTGGCCTCGGCATTATCGACCGCCAGTTCCAGCAAGGTGGTATCGAGCCGCGCCAGAAATTCCCGTCCGGTTACCGCATCGCCCACCGAGACATTGCGCAGCACCATCCGCCCGCCAACCCGAAAGGCATAGCGGGTGCTTTCGCGCGCCGTCACCACCCCGACAAAGCGCATCGTTTGCGGTGGTGTCCGGCTGGCGATTTCATACAGCACCGGACGCACCATCGGCGCCGTGCTTTCCGCCTCCTCAGCCATGGCAAAGGGCGCAGCCCCGATCAGCCCGGCACAGGTTATTGCAGCAAGGATCAAGCCTCTCATTGCCCGGCCTCCTCAAGAATGGTGACAACCTGCCCCGGGGTGATCACCTTGGTGCCCTCGGTCACCACCAGCTCGCCCGGTTCCAGCCCGGCTTTGATCACCACCTGTTCGCTCAGATAGCTATCGACGGTAACCGCTCGCAGTCCGACCTTATGCGTGTCGGGGTCCACCACCCACACCGCCGGGCCATCCGCATCGCGCCACAGCGCCCCCCAGGGCAGCACATAGCGCGGGTTTACATCGCCATGGGCCGATCCGATCACCGCCGCATTCAGCCCCATCGCCTTCGGCATGTCATAAAGCTCGGCTTTCAGCATCACCGTGGCGCTGGCAGGGTCGAGCGTGGGCGATACCTCCCTGACCCTCGCCTTACTAGTCACCGAAGGGTCCGAGACCAGCCGGATATTCACTTCCCGCCCCATCGGATCGGCGGTCAGCGCCTGCTCCGGGGCGTGAAACACCGCATCGCGCGGCCCGTCTTCGGCGATGATAAAAGCCGTCGCCCCGGCCTGCGCCACCTCGCCCAGCTCAAAATTGCTCGCGGTCACAATGCCATCGCTCGCCGCTGTCAGGCTGGTATAGCTCAGCGTCTCCATGGCGTTTTTCAACTGCGCATCGGCACTGTCGCGCTTGGCTTGCGCCGTCACATAGGCCGCCTGTGCGGCATCAAAACTGCTTTTGGTGCTGAGGCTTTGATCAAACAGCGTCTTTTCCCGCTCAAAGACCGATTTCGCCTCGCGCAGCTGCGCCTCTGCTGCCACCAGCGTTGCCCGCGCGGCCTGCAGATTTGCATCCTGCACCGACGCATCCAGCCGCGCCAGCAAATCGCCCTCGGCCACATGATCGCCCACCGAAACCGGCAGGCTCACAATCCGGCTGGTCAGCTGGAATTGCTGCGGCACGGTGTTGCGCGCGGCCAGCGATCCGGTCAGCACCAGATTGGGCGCGTAATCGACCAGCTCGGCCGTCGCCACCCGCACATAGGTTTCGGGCCGCACCGGCGCGGCCTTATCCGCCCCGGCTTTGCAGCCCGACAGCGAGACCACCAGCAATCCGGCCAGTGCCAGTTTCAACCATGTCCGGTTCATTCCGGCACCTCCTGATTTTCGTCCAGCGCCTGAATGCCGCATTCGGCCAGCGCTTTCACCTTGCCCAGAAATTCAACGATCATCGCCAGATCCTGTTTCGAATACGGGGCCAGCATCGCGCTAAATTCCTCGCTGACCTGACGCACCAGCGACAGCGTGTATTCCTCGTGATCATCAACCAGTTCGATCAGCACTGATCGCCGGTCATCCGGATTACCCACCCGCCGGATCAGCCCGTTATTCTCCAGCCGGTCCAGAAGCGCCGTGCCGCTGCTCGGCTTCAGCCCAAGCTCGGTCACGATCTCTTTCGGGCTGACGCCCCGCTCCATACAGCGCAGAAAGTCCAGACATCTGATATCGGTCGCGTGCAGCCCCAGCCGCCGCGCCGCGTGATCATTGAAGGTCTCGACGGTATGGATCAACTGCTCCACAGCCGCACCCACCTCGTTCAGGCTTTTCGGTCTGTCCATGAGGATATCCGACAGGTTATTTCGATGGTCGAAATATACGTAGGCGGTAATTGTTAACAAGCCGCAAAGCGCAAAAAGCTGATAGCACCGCGCCAGTCCCTTGAAATTATACGTAATTACAGCGCGTTACGAGGGCGGATTCAGATCGCGCATGAACTGACGCCGAAATCAGCGCAGATCGCCCTCAATCACCACATCCCGGATCGCCCGGTTCTCGCTCGCCAACGCGGCATGGATCCGGGTCAGGTGATGGGTGCGGACATAATCGGCATGAAACCGGGTTGGCGCCCGCAGGGTCAGGATGCCGCTTTCGCAATCGAGCGGCACCAGTGGCGCCAGCCAGGCGGAATAGACGGCGGGGTCCTGATCGCGCAGCAGCGCGGCGGCTTGTGCCCATCCGCTGCCGTCATCCTCGGGCAAAGCTGTCGCGTCGCGGCGCAGGGGCACGACATTGCTGGGCTCTTCCGCCGGTTCCGGTGCACCCGCCATCCGCGCGGCAAAATCCGGACCAACCGCCTGCCAATGCGGCATGGTGGTGCGCAGGATCACCGGGAACTCAATCCGGTATTGCGCCACCCTGCCCCGCGCGGCGGGCACAGCGATGGTGATCCACCCCCTGCCCCGCATTTCGGCAAGCTCGCGTTTCGCGGTTCGTTCGGTCACGCCCCACATCCGGGCAATCTCGCGCTGGCCGATGGCAAAGCTGCCTTGACGCCAGTTGAACCGCGCGGTGATCAGCAATGAAAGCCGCAGTGCCAGCCGGGCCTCCACCGGTGATCCCTGCGCTGCGGTGACCAGAAGGGCGGTAAGAATATCGTATTTGATCGCCGAAGCCCCCGGCCCCGCGATGCGTGTGATATGGTTCGGCTGTCCTGCCCGGTGATCGCCCATTTCTGCTCCTCGACTGGTCTTGCGCCAGTTCTTGTAAGATCAGGCTATGCCCGGCTTTTGCGCCGAAATCAAACGTTATTCCCGATCATGTGGTGATTAGCGTCTGGGAGCGGAGTTTTGTCAAGGATTCGAATCCGTTGGACCAATCCCCAAACCCATTCTGAAAAGAAAATGGGTATCTTAATGGTATTGGGGGACGTCCTGTATGACCCCTTAAACGGCCTTGATGTCCCCTCAATATGTGGTGGGGACCTAATTCATGTCCCCCCATAGAAGCGCGGGTTAGGCCCTGATCCAGGGCTGCAAGGCGCGGTTGCGATTCGCCCTGCCCTGCCCGTGATTCCCCTGTTCTGACTGGGGTTCGGTGATCTGAACTTTTCCCACTCTCATTATAATAGCTATCTCGACAAAAGGCGCAAATTCAGCGTAAATCACCAAAGAGCAAAAATTAACGTCCGAGGCAACATGCTTTCTCATACAGATCTACAGGAGCTTCAGACCCGTTCGCTAAAAATGCAGGGCTGGATCAGACAACAAACTTTCTCGCCGGAGAGCGAAAAACGCCTGCGTCGGTTCTCATCCTGGGAGGTATCAGAACTGATCCTCGGGATGAACCAATCGGGCAGCGTTGGTTTACCCTTGAAGAGGTCAACACTCTGCGCCGCAAGCTGAAGCCGCGCGGCAAATCTCTGGTCCCGCCCCGCCCCGATGGGCGCGCCTATCGCACCGCCATTGCCAACTTCAAAGGCGGCGCCGGCAAATCCACCGTGGCTCTGCATTTCGCCCATGCTGCGGCCCTTGATGGCTACCGCGTGCTCTGCGTCGATTTCGACCCTCAGGCCACGCTTAGTCACTCTATGGGGCTGACGGATGTGAGCGAAGAGCACACCGTCTGGGGGATCATGGCGCGCGATCTGATCCGCGAGACCGAGGCCCAGAACAATGCCCCGCGCGGCGCGGCAAGCGGCACCGCCCTGCCCCAGCGCCACGTGCCTTCCAGCATCACCGATCTGGGGCTGCAGGATCTGCGCTCGGCCGATTTTATCCAGCCGACCAACTGGCCGACCATCGATATCATCCCCTCCTGTGCCAATGCGGCCTTTGTGGAATTCGCCAGCGCCCAGTATCGGCACCTGAACCCGGAATGGTCGTTCTTTGCCGCCGTGAACCGCTTCCTCGATCAACTGCCCGATGACCAATGGGATCTGATCTTTTTCGACTGCCCGCCCGCGATTGGCTATCAGTCGATGAATGCGGTCTTTGCCGCCGACATGCTCTATATACCCTCCGGCCCCGGCTATTGGGAATATGACAGCACCACCAGTTTCATCGGCCAGCTCAGCGAAGCGCTGGAGGATCTGGCCTATGGGTTCGAGGGCACCTTATCCGCGGATAAGGTCAAGCTGCCGAAGCTGTTTGACGATGTGCGCTTTCTGCTGACGCGCTATGAGCCGGGCAATGATTTGCACCGTGCGATGTTTGAAGCATTCAGCAAAGTGTTTGGCGATAAGCTGGCCGAGAACCCGGTGGAGATGACCCGGGCTGTCGAACAATCCGGCCGCTTTCTGAGCTCGATCTACGAGATGGATTATCGCGACATGACGCGCGAGACCTGGCGTCGTGCGCGGGGCAGTTTCGATAAAGCCTATGGCGAGTTCAAAGAGACCATGCTGCCGCTTTGGGAGGCCAAATCCAACCCGACCTTATCCGCGGATAAGGTCATGGAAGAAGGAGCTGAGGCATGACGCGCAAGAAACGGATGTTTGATATCGACATGCCGGATGAAGCGGTAGAGGTGGCGACGGCTCCGGTGACGCAGCGGCGCGGCCCGATGGCCAGCGCCATTGCCGAGAATGCCGAAGCCTTGCAGGAGCGCAAAAGCGCCGCCGAGGCGATCCGCGAGGAGAACGACGCGCTGGACATGAGTTCGTTGCCGCGCGCGAGGCGGGCAATGTGGTGCTGAGCGTGCCGCTGGACGAGGTGCACACCTTTATGCTGGTGCGCGATCGGGTGCCGGGCGAGGATTTTGAGCTGATCGAGCTGATCACCTCGATCCGCGAGCTGGGGCTGTCGAACCCGATCCGGGTGATCCCGCGCCCCGATGGAACCGGCTATGAGCTGGTGCAGGG
>JARRIY010000080.1:0-9800 GCA_037379985.1 Maritimibacter sp. | reverse complement strand
CCGGTACGAGTTCATATGGGGGGCAAAGATCGCCTGCAGGTCGCCCATCGTGTGCAGCGTGCCCGCGATGGCCTGTTTCAGCAGTGCTGACGGCTCGTCGCCGCCCTCATCGAAGACGTTATTGCCGTCCTTATCGACCAGCGAAATATGCGCATGCATGCCGTTGCCCGGGTAGTCGGCATAGGGCTTGGCCATGAAGGTGGCGCTCATCTCGTGTTTGCGCGCCACGGCCCGCACCATCCGGCGGAAATAGAGGGCGGAATCCGCTGCCGCCAGCACATCATCGGTGTGGTGGAAATTGATCTCAAACTGCCCCGGCCCGTATTCCGCGATCAGCGTGTCGGGGCTCATGCCCTGCGCGGTGCTGCCGTCGAGAATATCGTCAAGGATCGCCTGGGTGCGGTCGAGCACATCCAGATCGAAGTTCTGCGCGCTGGGCGAATGATCCGGCGGGGTCGGCGCTTCTTCTTCGTCCTCGCGGGGCTGGTAGAGGTAAAACTCCAGCTCGGTCGCCACCACCGGGGTCAGACCACGGGCGCGGAACCGCTCCAGCATGTTTTCAAGTTGGCGACGCGGGCTGACCGGGCTGATCTCGCCGGTTTCATCATGCATTTCGACCAGCACCTGAGCCACCTTGGTGCGTTTGCCGCCAGACCACGGCACCGGGCGCAGGCTGCCGGGCACCGGGAAAAGCCGCCCGTCCGGGTCGCCCACAACGATGCCAAGCCCAGTCGCCTCAACCTCTTCGCCCATGATATTCGGCGCATAGGTCGACAGCGGCAGGCGCACGCCGCCTTCGGACAGTTTCTTCTCGTCATCGCCGGGCAGCCATTTTCCACGCAGGATGGCGTTGATATCGCACAGCATCAGCTCCACCCGGTCGGGGCGGCCATAAGTGTCGCAATAGGTTTGGTATTCGGTCAGGAAGTCGGTCATTGTTCTGCTCTGTTTTCTTCGCGGATCCGTTTGGCGATGGCGCGTTTCGACATCAGCGAAGTGGTGATAACGCCTACAGTCACGATCGAAATCAGGATCGTCGACAGGGCATTGATTTCAGGGTTCACCCCAAGCCGCACCGCCGAGAAGATTTTCATCGGCAGGGTGGTGGCCGAGGGGCCGGAGGTGAAGGAGGCAATAACCAGATCGTCTAGCGACAGGGTAAAGCCCAATAGCCAGCCGGAAATCACCGCAGGGGCGATGATCGGCAGGGTGACAAGACGGAAAGCGTCCCAGGCATTGCAGCCCAGATCCAGCGCGGCCTCTTCCAGCGAGCGGTCAAAGCTGACCAGCCGCGAGGTGACGACCACCGCAACATAGGACATCGAAAAGGTGGTATGGGCGAGGATGATGGTGGTCATCCCGCGATCCAGCCCCACCGCGATGAACAGCAGCAGTAGCGACAGGCCAAGGATCACGTCAGGCATGACCAGCGGCGCATAGAGCATGCCGGAAAACAGCGTGCGGCCACTAAACTTGCCGCCCCGCACCAGCACATAGGCGGCGGTGGTGCCCAAAACAGCGGCCAGCGTGGATGAGACCACGGCAACCCGCAGCGTAACCCAGGCGGCATCGAGGAAAGCCGGATCGCGAAACAGCTCGCCATACCATTTCACCGAAAATCCGGCCCAAACCGTGACCAGCTTGTTGGAGTTGAAGGAATAGGCGATCAGCACCAGCATCGGCAGGTAAAGAAAGGCCAGCCCGAGGGTGAGAGAGGTGAGGTTGAAGGCGGTGAGGCGTCTCATTCACTTCCCTCCCATTGCTTTTCTTCGTTCTTCAGGAACAGCACAATCGGGATGATCAGGATCGCCAGCAGCACGATGGCGACGGACGAGGCGACCGGCCAGTCGCGATTGGAGAAGAACTCCTGCCACAGCACCTTGCCGATCATCAGCGTGTTCGATCCGCCCAGCAGCTCGGGGATCACATATTCCCCCATCGCCGGGATGAAGACCAGAAAACTGCCCGCGATGACGCCCTGTTTGGACAGCGGCAGCGTGACCAGCCAGAAGGCCGACATGCGCGAACAGCCAAGGTCTTCGGCGGCTTCCAGAAGGCTGTCATCCAGCTTTTCCAGCGCCGCATAGAGCGGCAGCACCATAAAGGGCAGGTAGGTGTAAACGATGCCGATATAGACGGCGATATTGGTGTTGAGAATGGTCAGCGGCTCGCTGATGATATGCAGGTTGATCAGGAGCTGGTTCAGCAGCCCTTCCTGCGACAGGATCGCTTTCCATGCATAGACACGGATCAGAAACGAGGTCCAGAACGGCAGGATCACCAGCATCAACAGGGTCGGGCGCCATTCATCACGGGCGCGGCTCATCGCATAGGCGATGGGATAGCCGACCAGAAGCGTCATCACCGTCGAGGCAAAGGCGATTTTCAGCGACGACAGATAGGCGCGCCAATACAGCTCATCACTGGTCAGGAACTGGTAGTTTTCAATATCCAGCCCGGCCCACCAATCGCGGATCCCCTGCCAGCCCGCCGCAAGGTCCAGCGTTGGGGTATAGGGCGGGATCGCGATGGCATAATCCGACAGGCTGATCTTGGCGACGATCAGGAATGGCACGAAAAACAGCGCCATAAGCCACAGATAGGGCAGAGCGATGAGGGCGGCGCGTTTCATTCCACCAGCACCACGCCAGCGGTTTCGCGCCATGACAGCCAAACCTGATCTTCCCAGGTGAAATCGCGCCGGGCCAGACGGGTGGCATTGGTCATCAGGGCTTTCACCATCTGACCGTTATGCAGCCGCACATGATAGGTCGAGATATTGCCCAGATAGCCGATATCCACGATCTCGCCCTGCGCGACATTGGCGCGATCATCAGGTCGCTCGGTGGTCACACGGATTTTCTCGGGCCGCACCGCATAGGTCACGCGCTGGCCGTCGGATATCTCGCGCTCGATCTCGGCATGGATCGCCGGTTCGCCTTCCATATAGGTGATCTCGCAGCTCTGCCCGCCAGTGTGGCGCAAGCTGCCTTCGATCAGGTTCACATCACCAATGAAATCAGCCACGTAAACCGAATTGGGCTCTTCATAGATCTTGGCCGGGGTGTCGACCTGCATCACCTTGCCATGATCCATCACCGCCACGCGGGAGGCGACCGTCATCGCCTCTTCCTGGTCATGGGTGACGATCACGAAGGTGGTGCCGGTGGTCTCCTGAATATCCATCAGCTCAAACTGGGTTTCCTCGCGCAGCTTCTTGTCGAGCGCGCCGAGCGGTTCATCGAGCAGCAGGAGTTTCGGGGCCTTGGCCAGCGAACGGGCAAGGGCCACGCGCTGCCGTTGGCCGCCAGAGATTTGATGCGGTTTGCGCCGGGCGAATTTCTCCAGCCGGGTCAGGCGCAGCATTTCGTCCACCCGCGCGGCGATCTGATCTTTCGGCATCTTGTCGCGTTTCAGGCCAAAGGCGATGTTTTCCCAGATCGAAAGATGCGGGAACAGCGCGTAGCTCTGAAACATCATATTCACCGGGCGCTCGTTCGGGGCCACGCCGACAATGTTTTTGCCGCCCAGCAGAATCTCGCCTTCGCTCGGGGTTTCAAACCCGGCCAGCATCCGCATCATCGTGGTTTTGCCGCAGCCCGACGGGCCGAGCAGCGCGTAAAACTCGCGCTCGTAAATATTCAGCGTCAGGTCGTCGATGGCGGTGAAATCGCCAAAGCGTTTGGTGACATTGCGAAATTCGATCAGCGGCTTTTCATCTGGATCGGCCCAGGGGGCAAAGACGAACTGACCGGGCTTCTGGGATGTTTCTGCCATCCGAACCTCGCACAGGGGGGGACAAAGAAAGCCCCCGCACATATGCGCGGGGGCGAATGATGTAAGGCTTAGATGCCCGATTTGATCTTGGTCCAGAGACGCGTCACCACGCGCTGAACTTTCGGATCATACGGCCCTTTGGTGTACAGGTTTTCCACCGTCGCTTCGTCCGGATAGATCGCGGTATCGCCGATCACGTCTTCGTTCAGGAATTCCTGCGAGGCTTTGTTGCCATTGGCGTAATACACATAGTTCGACGCCGCAGCCATGTTCTGCGCATCCATGATGAAGTTCAGGAACGCATGGGCGCCCTTCGGGTTCGGCGCATCGGCGGGGATCGCCATTTCGTCAAACCACATCAGCGCGCCTTCGGTCGGAATGCTATAGGCGATGGTCACGCCGTTATCCGCCTCGTCGGCCCGGTCGCGGGCTTGCAGCACGTCACCCGACCAGCCAAAGGCCACGCAGATATCGCCATTGGCCAGCGCTTCGATATATTCCGAGCTGTGGAATTTCTGGATATAGGGACGGATCGCGGCAAAGACCGGTTCGACCTTGGCGATCACCTCGGGGTCCGAGCTATCCGGATCTTCGCCCAGATATTTCAGCGCCGCCGGGATCATCTCGTCAGACGCGTCGAGCATCTGCACACCGCAATCGGCGAGCTTTTCCATATTGGCCGGGTCAAAGATCAGGCTGAGGCTGTCAATCGGGGCGTCTTCGCCCAGAGCTTCCTTCACCTTGTCGACATTCACGCCGATCCCGGTGGTGCCCCACATGTAGTTGATGGCATATTCATTGCCGGGATCGTATTGCGCGGTGCGCGCTTCGATCTTGTCCCACAGATTGCCGATATTCGGCAGTTGCGAGCGGTCGAGCTTCTGGAACACGCCAGCCGTGATCTGGCGCTGCAGGAAGCTGCCAGTGGGAACCACGACATCATAGCCCGAGCCACCCGCGAGCAGTTTGGTTTCCAGCACTTCGTTGGAATCGAACACGTCATAGACGAGGTCGTAGCCGGTTTCTTCTTCGAACTTGGTCAGAAGCTCTTCGTCGATGTAATCCGACCAGTTATAAACATGCACTTCCTCCGCCGCGGCAGCGGTGGCAAAGATCGCCAAGGCGCTGCTGAGCAGCATCCCGTGTTTTGTCATGATGTTCTCCCTTGTTGGGCTGGGCCCATTTCTTGGATTTTGATCAAAAGTATCAGCTCACCGGGATATGGTCAAACCCCACGCGACCCGATACGCTGTAGGTGAGAGTATCGGTTCATCGAGTGAGCGCAATAAATTTGCAGGAAAGGGCGAGGATTGTCCGAAGAAGAGATGAAACTGCCGGATCATGAACGCGCCTATCGTGGGCTGCGGGAGATGGTTCTTTATGGCGAGCTGGCACCGGGCCAGCCGGTGACCATTCAGGGATTGGTCGAAACGCTGGGTCTGGGCATGACCCCGGTGCGTGAGGCGATTCGGCGGCTGACCAGCCAGGGAGCGCTGGTTTTTAAGGGCAATCGCCGGGTGGAAGTACCTGCGATGACATTGGCGCAATATAGCGAGCTGGCGCTGGTGCGGCGCGCGATTGAGCCTGAACTGGCACGGCGGGCAGTCGAAAATCTTGAAGATTATCATATAGATATGCTTGCGGCCGAGGATGCGGCCGTGGATAAGGCTATCGCTCAGGGCGATGTGCGCGGCTATCTGGAACACAACCACCTGTTTCACACCAGGCTTTATGAACTGTCGGGGGCGGAAATGCTGCTCTCGGTGGCTGAAATGGTCTGGCTGCGCTCTGGTCCGTCGCTTCGGGTGATGCTGGGCCGCTCGGGCACCGCGAACCTGCCGGACATGCACCGCGAAGCGCTGTTGGCGATGCGCGCCCGTGATGCCAGCGCGGTGGCTGAGGCCATTCGCGGCGATATCGAACAGGGAATCGCTCAGGTCGAAGGCTCATTGCGCGCTGTCGAAATTTGATCAAATGCACGCGAGTTGCGTTGACAGCACAACTTTTGATCATATTGTGAAGCAAATTTCAGACAACAGGACAGGATCATGACCCAGATCACGAATCATCTGCCCACCGCAGAGCTGCAGGCTCTGGATGCGGCCCACCATTTGCACCACTTCACCGCCAATGGCGAATTGGCCAAACAGGGCGCACGGGTGATCACCCGGGCCAGTGGCGTGACCCTGACCGATAGCGAGGGGCAGGAAATCCTCGATGCCATGGCCGGGCTGTGGTGCGTGAATATCGGCTATGGCCGCGATGAGCTGGCCGATGCCGCCGCGCGGCAGATGAAAGAGCTGCCCTATTATAACACCTTTTTCATGTCGACCCATGTGCCCGCCATCGCGCTGGCCGACAAGCTGGCCGAACTGGCGCCGGGCGACCTGAACCATGTGTTCTTTGCCTCCGGCGGGTCGGAAGCCAATGACACCAATATCCGCATGGTGCGGCGCTATTGGGATCAGATGGGCAAAGAGAACAAACATGTGATCATCAGCCGCAAAAACGCCTATCACGGCAGCTCGGTTGGCTCCGGCAGCCTCGGCGGCATGGCGGGGATGCACGCCCAGGGCGGCATGCCGATCCCGGATATCGTACATATCGGCCAGCCCTACTGGTATCTCGAAGGCGGCGATATGGACGAACAGGAATTCGGCCTGATGCGCGCCCGCGAGCTGGAAGAGAAAATTCTCGAGCTCGGCGAAGACCGCGTGGCCGCCTTTATTGCTGAACCCATTCAGGGGGCAGGTGGGGTGATCGTGCCGCCCGCAAGCTACTGGCCCGAGATCCAGCGGATCTGCGACAAATACGATATCCTGCTGATCGTCGACGAGGTGATCACCGGGTTTGGCCGCACCGGCGAATGGTTTGGCACGCAGTATTACGGGCTCAAACCCGATATCATGACCATCGCCAAAGGGCTCAGCTCCGGCTACGCCTCGATCGGTGGCTCGCTGGTCTCCGACAAAGTGGCCGAGGTGATCGCGCAGGGCGAGTTTGCTCATGGCTACACCTATTCCGGGCATCCGGTGGCCGCGGCCGTGGCGATGGAAAACCTGCGGATCATGGAAGAAGAGAAAATCATCGAGCATGTGGCCAATGAGGCCGCGCCATATCTGGCCGAGAAATGGCACCAGCTTGGCGATCACCCCTTTGTGGGCGAAACCAAGATTGTCGGCATGATGGCATCGCTGGCGCTGACCGCCGATAAATCCGCGCGCAAACCCTTTGAAGCCAGCCCCGGCACCGTGGGTTACATGGTGCGCGAGCGCTGCTTCAGCAACAACCTGATCATGCGCCATGTGGCTGACCGGATGGTGGTTTCGCCGCCGCTGGTGATGACCAAAGCCGACATTGATGTGCTGTTTGAGCGCGCTGTGCAATCGCTCGATGAGGGCTATAAGGTGGTGAAAGAGGCGGGGCTTCTGAAAACTGCCAGCTAAGGCGGCACGCCGTCTTTCCGGAGGAAAACGTCTGTAAACGGGGGCGCTGCCCCCGCACCTCCGAAGTATTTCCGCCAGGATGAAGGAACAGACATGGCCCGGCTTGATATTCTGACGGCGAATGATCAGCCGGGGCAGTATCCGTCATCCTATTACGCGGCGACGGCCAGTAAGCTCGACCCGTTTCCTGAGGCGACGGGCGAAATATCCTGCGATGTGGCGATTATTGGCGGCGGCTTTACCGGGCTGTCGGCGGCGCTGCATCTGGCCGAAGCCGGGCTGGATGTGCTGGTGCTTGAGGCGCATCGCGTCGGCTTTGGTGCCTCCGGGCGCAATGGCGGGCAGGTGCATCCGGGCCAGCGGCTGGAGCAGGACGATCTGGAAGAGATGCTGGGGGCTGAGCGCGCCCGGCAGCTTTGGGATCTGGCCGAGGAAAGCGTGGCGCTGACGCTGGATCTGGCGGCCAAACACGCGCCCGATGCCCATTATGTGCCGGGGCTGATCCATGCCGATCATCGCGCCCGCTTTGTCAAACACAGCCATGCCTATGCCGAGAAGCTGCGCAGCGAGTATGGCTATGACAAAATCCGCCCGCTGCACCGTGATGAGCTGCGCCATCTGGTCGGCTCCGATGCCTATCACGGCGGGGTCGAGGATATGGGCGGCGGTCATCTGCATCCGCTGAACTACGCGCTGGGTCTGGCCCGGGCCGCGCAGGCCGCCGGGGCGCGGATATGCGAAAACTCCCGGGTGACTTGGGTGGGCGAGCGCGAGCCGGTGCGGCTGGGTACCGAAAACGCCACGATCAAAGCCCGCTATATGCTCTGGGCGGCGAATGGCTATCTGGGCCATATGAACCGGCGCATCGCGGAAAACGTGATGCCGATCAATAACTTCATCCTCGCCACCGAACCGCTCGATGAAGAGCTGGCGCAAAGCGTGATCCGCAATAATCACGCGGTGGCCGACAGCAAATTCGTGATCAATTATTTCCGCCTGTCAGAAGACCGCCGGATGCTGTTTGGCGGCGGCGAGAGCTATGGCTACCGCTTCCCCGCCGATATTGCCGCCAAGGCGCGCAAGCCGATGCTGGAGATCTTTCCGCAGCTCGCAGAGGCCAGGATTGATTATGCTTGGGGCGGCACGCTGGGCATCACCATGACGCGGATGCCCTATTTCACCCGGATTGCGGGTAATATCCTGACCGCCAGCGGCTATTCCGGCCATGGGGTGGCGCTGGCCACCTTGGGCGGCAAGCTGGCGGCAGAGGCGATGATCGGGCAGGCGGAGCGGTTTGACCTGCTGGCCGAGCTGCCCAGCGAGCCCTTCCCGGGCGGCCCCGCCCTGCGCACGCCGCTGCTGGCGCTGGCAATGCTGTGGTTTTCCCTGCGCGACCGGCTCTAACGGCGCATTTCCCCAAAACCCTCGTCGCGGGCCGACCGGCCAGCGGTGGCGCGTGGTGATCTTCTACGGCTGATGTCGGTTTCGAATTCATGTGGCTGAGGTATATTTTTATATAAGAAACAAATACTTAAATGGTTATTATGTAATGCGCATCACATAATTCATTTTCAATAATTGTCCTGCAATATCGCCCTTGAGCTGAAGGTGCGTCTAACTGCGCGAAACACGGGACAACAAGTGAATTTTAACATGCCAATTCTCGCGACTGTATTTGCCCAGATCGGTTCCGCGGCGATGCTGGCAAAGCTAAGATTCAAACCCTCTCGCAAGCAGCTATCGACGCGCTTGATGGCGACACTTTGTTCTGAGACCGGTTAACCGCATCCGAACAACACTGGCTCATTATTCGGAGTATCCACAGTTGAAAATGGCACAGAAAGACAAGAAACGCCGGATCAGAACGAACTCACTGTTCTTCAAGATTACCGGACTCAGCGCAATCATGGTTGCCGGATTGATGGCCCTTACATCGTATGAATATACGAAATTGGGGCTGAAACTGGTTGCAAATGAAGTCATTGGATCTGCGGGTGCACTCAACCAGATCAACACCGATATGCTCGCGAGCTCTATCCGGTTTAGCGATGCGGATGCGATTTCCTCGCGGCTTGAAACTTCGATTTTTGGCGAAGAGTCTACGGCGCTTGAAGGTGTGGCGGTCAACAAATCGGGCGAGATCATTGTCACGGCGGGCACAGATTCAGCCTATGACGCAGAATTGGCTGACCTGGCCCGGCAAGCAATTGCCGAAGGCGAAGTTGTAAGATCGGCAGACGGGTTTTCGGTGGCATCACCAGCCACTTACGGACGGAACCTGGACGTGGTTGGGGCGCTCGCCACGCGCTGGTCGGTCGAACGTGCCCAGGCGGCCGCACGACAGCAGAACCTCTATGTGATGGCGATTGTCGGGGCTATTGCCGGCCTTGGCCTTCTGGCGATGATCTTTTTCATTCGCCGTTGGGTTACCAAACCGGTGGCTGGCCTTGTGCACAATGTCGATGGCATCGCGTCAGAGAATTATGATGTGGTCATTCCATCCATCAACCGTGGGGATGAACTGGGCGATATCAGCCGCTCGGTCGATCATCTGCGTGAGCAATTACAGGCTGGTGC
>JARRIY010000079.1:0-9884 GCA_037379985.1 Maritimibacter sp. | reverse complement strand
CTTTCTTCTCGACCACTACCGGGCGCAACTTCCTGTTGCCCATAGCACTGACGCTTGGTTCGGTCCCAGTCTTGTACATGTGGTACGCGATCACAAAGATCGAAAATGCCTTCATCTCGATTGACCTGAAAAACCACCCTCCGGAAGCGCTTAAGAGATACGCTCGCCGACGTTTCACCTGGGCATTCTTGACCCGTCCGTGGCTGCTTCAGCGTGCGATTCGCCAGTTCCACGCCCTTCCGATCAAAACTAGAGCGGATGTCGACCGAATTGTGGATGCGATCCGTGAATATGAGCGACTAGCTAAGGCCCCACCGCAAGTGGCGGTAGAGCTGGGGTGGAGTCCGTTCTTGACTCGTGACTTGCTGACCCACCACGGCCTTCGAACCAGCGACTATCACGTTGCGTGGGACCAAGAGGAGTACTTCGCTAGTACATCCTACGTGGATTTGGATGACGGCCTCCTCCCCAATCATGCGGCGTTCTACGTGGAAGGAACCCAAGAGATCGCAAAAACGCTGAAACTCAAAGGCGACTTCAGACACCAGTCCGATACTAACGCTGCACTTGAACGCTTCCAGACCATTTCCCGAGAACTGGTCAGATTGGCACTGAATGTTGGCAAAGAAGAAGCTCAGTCGCTAGTACCGAATACTAATAATTTCAGGACCTCGCATGGAGGCACCGAGATTAGCTGGCACCGTCAGTCGTATCCAAGCGGTCAGGGATTTGAAATCAGGTTCACACTCACACGGTGATGACGTATCGCCAACAAGAGCGCATCCGTGACATACGCCCTGGATTTCCCACACCAAGCTGGTCTATCCGTTAGCCCCCCTACGCCCCCTTCCAGCGCTTCAGCAGCCAGTACCACTGCCCCGGTGTGGCGAGGATGCGGGCCGAAAGGCTGTCGTTGAAGGCTTGGGTCATGGTCACGGCGTCGGTGTGGGCGATCGGGGCTTCGAACTCGACTGCAAAGGTGCTGCCATCGCCGGTGCGGGTGCCGTAGGCGGGCACCATCGGCAGATCGTATTTCAGCGCCAGTTGCGCCGCTGAAAGCGAGGTCAGTGCGGGTTGGCCGAGAAATGGCATCAACTCGCCCTCGGCGTATTTCTCGTCGAGCAGGATCGCGACCACCCCACCGGCCCGCAGGTGCCGCACCAGCGCCTTGGTGCCGGAATGGCCGGTGGGCAGGATCGGCAAGCCCCCGGCCTCGATCCCGGCCAACAGGCGGCGCTGATAATTGCGGTTGGTCTGCGGGCGATAAACCGCGCCGCATTCCATGCCACGCGATTTCAGCACCGCGCGCACCGCTTCCCATTGGCCGAAATGGCCCGACACGATGATCGCGCCTTTGCCCGCCGCCTGAGCCTCGTGCAGGGCCGCCAGCCCGGGGCCAGAAGTGCTGAACCGGTCCAGCCGCGAGCGAAACTCGGCATTGTGATAGATCTCGAACAAGGTCTGACCCATATTGCGGCCCATATCGCGGCAGATCGCCATCCGCTCATGGCGCGGCATGTCGGGATAGATACGGCGCAGCTCGCGCTCAAACCGCCAGCGCGCGGGCGGGAACCAGCGCATGACCAGCCCGACCGAGGTGCCAAGCGCCCGCGACCGCCGGTCAAACCTGCGCCACCGCCACAGGGTCAGTGCAGACCAGAGCGGAAGATACCTGACATAGTGCCAGGCGAATTGGACCGGACGGGAAATCATCACCTCTATATGGTGGGGCGCGCGGGATTAGCCAAGCACTGATTGCATCTGGTCATTAACGGGCTGCATTTGTCGCAGCGGGCATGTGGCCCGGTCGGCAACGGGCTTGAATGCCCCGGCGTTGCGCCTATCCTGCCCGAATGAAGATCACCCTGCCTCTCTCCGCCCTTCTGCTCATCGCCGCCCCAGCCCTCGCGCGCGAGCCAAAGCTTGTGCTGCCGCTCAGTTGCACGCTTGGGCAGAACTGTTTCATCCAGCAATATGTCGATGCCGATCCGGGGCCGGGGGCGGCGGATTATCAATGTGGGTCGCTCTCATATGACGGGCATAGCGGCACCGATTTTGCCCTGCCCTCGATGGCCGCGATGGAAGCCGGAGTGAAGGTGCGGGCCGCCGCCCCCGGGGTGGTGGCGGCACTACGCGATGGCATGCCCGATCTGGGCCGCGCAGGCACACCCCCTGATGAGCTCGCGGCCAAAGGTTGCGGCAATGGTGTGGTGGTCAATCATGGCGGCGGCTGGAGCACGCAATATTGTCATCTGAAACAGGGCTCGATTGCGGTGGGCAAGGGCGACCGGGTGGCGATGGGCACACCGCTGGGCCTTGTCGGCTATTCCGGCAATACCGAATTTCCGCATGTCGAGCTGACCGTGCGCCATAATGGCAAAACCCTGGACCCGTTCAACATGGATGGGGTCACCGGCTGTCAAGGCGGCGATGATGCCTCTGACGACCTTTGGGCCACGCCCCTGCCCTATCAGCCCGGCGGCGTGATCGCGGTCAGCATCGAGGCCGGGTTGCCCGAATACGAGGCGGTGAAATCCGGCGCTGCCAGTCACAACACCCTGCCCGCCGCCGCGCCGGCGCTGGTGGGCTGGGCCTATATCTATGGCGGGCAGAAAGGCGATCAGGTGGAAATCACCGTGATCGCCCCGGATGGAACCGAACTGATCCGCCGCACCGAGGTGCTTGAGAAAACTCAGGCGCAGCTTTTCCGCGCGGCGGGCAAGAAACAACCGGCAGAGGGCTGGACCGTCGGCAACTGGCAGGTCGTGGCCCAGCTCATCCGCAATGGCAAGCAGATCGATCAGCGCATCGGCACGGTGCTGGTCGGCGGCTGATTACTTCTCGGTCAGCTTCAGCTCGATCCGCCGGTTCGCCGCCAGCGCCTCTTTGCTGTCGCCGCTATCCACCGGCTGGAACTCGCCAAACCCGGCAGCGGCCAGACGGCCCGGCGGAAAGCCGAGATCATTGACCATGTAATGCACCACCGACAGGGCGCGGGCGGTGCTCAGCTCCCAGTTATCGGCATAGGGGCTGGCGGTTCCGAGCTTGGTTTTGTCAGTATGCCCATCGACGCGGATCACCCAGTTGATCTCTGGCGGAATGTCACCGGCGATCTCCGACAAGATCGACGCCACCCGCGCGATCTGCTCTTTGCCGCCGGATGACAACGTCGCCTTACCCGGGGCAAACAGCACCTCGGACGAGAACACGAAGCGGTCGCCCACAATTTTTACGCCTTCCCGGTCACTCAAAAGCTTGCGCAGTCGCCCAAAGAATTCCGACCGATAGCTGGCCAGATCCCTAGCCTCATCTTTCAAAGCCGCCGCTTCGGCCTCCAGCCGCTTGCGCTCTGCCTCTTCCAGCTCGGCCCGGCGGCGTTGTTCGGCGGCCACCTGCGCCAGCGCCGCGTTCAGCTTCGAGCCCAGCGCATCAATTTGCACCTGCGCCGCCTCATCGCGGCTCTGCGATTCATCCAGCACCGCCTGCAGCGCCCCAAGCTGAGTGCGCAGCGCGGTCATCTGTTCGTTCAGCAGCGCCACCTTGCGTTGGGCTTCGGCGGTCGCGGCCTCCTGAGTGGCAAGCTCCTGATTGGCCGTCGCCAGCAACACTGCCTGTTTCTCGGACTCGCTCATCGCGTCGCCTGCATCCTGCTCTGCCGCCAATTTCGCCGCCAGCGCATCGGCCAGTTGCCGGCGCAGCTCTTCCTCGCTGCCCGAAGCGTTCTGCAAGGCTTCGTTATCCAGCAGCGCGGCAGCAAGCCGAGCATCCAGATCCTTGTTCGCCGCATTCGCCGCTGCCAATAGGGTCAGCGTGTCTTCCGCCTTTTTGCGCTGCGCCTCCAGCGCCAGCGTCATCGCGGTCAGCTCTGCATCGGCGTTTTTGAGTTTCTCGCGCAAAGCCTCTGCCGCCGCCGCCTCGGCCAGCCGCGCCGCCTCTTCATCCGACAGCTGAGCCTGCGCATCTTCCAGCCGTTTGCGCAGGGCTTCCGCCGCAGCCGCTTCGGCCAGTTTCGCCGCTTCCGCCGCCGAAAGCTGGCTCTGCACATCCTCAAGCTGCGTATTCAAGGCTGCCGTCTGCGCGTCACTGTCTTCCAACCGGGCCAGGGCTGCGGCCAGCGAGGTATCGCGCTCATCGACCTTGGCTTGCAGATCCGTGACCAGCGCCTGTAACGCCTCGCGCCGAGCCGCAGCCAGCCTCGCCGCCTCTGCCTGCGCGTCAATCTCATCGCGCGCTTTCGCCAGCGCCAGATTAAGCGCCTCCTGATCGGAAATCAGCTTCTCCTGCGCCGCCTGCAAATCCTCGACCTGCGCCGAAAGCTTCTCGCCCTCGGCCAGCGCCGTATCACGCTCTGCCAGCAGCGAGGCAACCTGCGCTTCGAAGGATGTGATCTTCGCCGAACTTGCGGCAAGTTCTTCTTCTTTTGTGGCAATTGCAGCCGTAAGCGAAGCAATCAACGAGGCCTGCGCCTGATTATCAGCCCGGGCCTGATCCAGCGTCGCGTTCAGCGTATCCAGCTCGGAATTCAGACGCGTGGTACGGCCCCGTTCCAGCCCCAGCGCATCGGCGAGCTCAGCCACCTGCGCCGACAGCTCGTCCAGCTCGCTCGCCTGCCCGGAAATGGTTTCGCGCAGCACGAATTGCACCACCATGAAAATGGTCAGCACAAACATCAGCACCATCAGAAGCGCGGTCATCGCATCGACAAAACCGGGCCAGATCGACCCGTTCATGCGTTGCGAGCGACGCGACAGGGCCATCTCAGCCCTGCCCGCCGCTATTGGCCTGGTTCAGCGCCTTGGTCAGCGCCGCCAGCTCGCCGCGCAGCTCGCTCAGGCTTTCCTGCCGCCCTGCCGACATCTCTTCGAGAATGCGCAGAAGCTGCACATCAATCGAGCGCAGCCGCATCCGGCTTTCTGCATCGCCATAGGCCCCGCCGCCACCTTCTTCGGACCTGTTATCCATCAGCGCCGAAACCAGCGCTTCCTGCCCTTCGGCAATGCGTTCCAGATAGGGCGTGCCGTCTTCGCGACGGTTGGAATTGGATATCTCGGTGGCGAGCCCGTCAATCGCGCCCACAACTTGGCTCAGCCGCCCATCCATCTGGGCATTGCGGGCATCCGCCTGCACAAAGGCCAGCCGCATCGCGTCCAGTTGTTCGGACATATAGGCCAGCCACGGCCCCACCGCATCGGTGTCGGCATCGCCCGAGGGGCCAAAGCCAAAGCGTGTGATCGAGGCCAGCCATTCTTCCAGCTCGCGATAAAACCGGTTCTGGCCATGGGTGGCGAACAGCTCAAGCAGCCCCACCACCAGCGACCCGGCAAGGCCAAGAAGCGATGAGGAAAATGCCGTGCCCATGCCACCAAGCTGGCTTTCCAGCCCGGTCATCAGCCGGTTGAACACATCGACACCGCTATCGCCTTCGCCCGGCGCGAGCGACCGGATGGTATCGACCACCGCCGGAATGGTCGTCGCCAACCCGTAGAAGGTACCCAGAAGCCCGAGGAAAATCAGCAGGTTGGTGATATAGCGGGTAATATCGCGTTCTTCGTAGATCCGGGTTGCCACGGAATCGAGGATCGAGCGCGCCGAGGATGTGCCGATCTGCAAATGCGCACTGCGTTCGCGCAGAAAGCCCGACATCGGCGCCAGCAGACGCGGCAGTCGGTGGATATTCACCGTCTGAGGCGTGTTCATATAGGCGCGGATCCAGCCCACCGCACGAGCCACCTGTACCACCTGCCAGAGCGTCGCAACCAGCCCGGTGCCAAAGACGAACAGGATCACACCGTTGAGGTAGACATTCGACAGAAAGACAGGCAGCACCCGTTGCAATGCCAGATAGACCCCGACGCCAACCAAGGTCAGCGTGACCAGGATCAGCAATATCTGCCGCACGGGCTGGGTAAAATTCGGCTCGACCCCGCGATCCGGTTGGTCCATTGGGGGACGCTCCTTGCCTGTCTCGTCTTCGCGGTGAGGATAGGGGGAAGATCCCTCTGTCACAAGGGTTAACCCATCATGAACAGATCGCGCGAACTTCCCGGGCCAGCCAGCTCAATTCTTCGTCTTCGATCCCAAGCTCGGCCAGATGCTTGGCGGTATTGTACAGATAGTCGCGGTTCGGGCCTTTGCCGCCATGGGCATGGGCGATGATACGCGCCTGATCTTCCAGCGACAGCCCACCGACATATTGCACATGATCGGGGTCGATCACATAGGTCACAGCCGTCACCACACGGCCGTCATCCAGCGCAATCTCTAGGTTTTTTTCAAGATAGGCCGAGGAAATCAGCTCGCGCTCGCGCAGCACTTCCATCGTCACTTCATGGGTGCCGGGGGCAACTTTGAAGGCCAGCCCGTTGCAGCTTACCCCAGCCTGTTCATCCAGCGCCAGCACCAGCCCCGGCTTTTCCTCACTGCCACGATGATGGATCGAACTCATGCAGAAACTGCGGGCATAGCCGGGCAGTTGCGCCAGCGCGGTTTCCACATGTTCAAAGCCCGGATTCCACAGAAGTGACCCGTAGCCAAAGACCCAAAGATCCGCCTCACTCATGCTCTGGTCCTTCCTCGCCTGCCCCGATAGAACGGCCCTACACCTAGCAGAGAGATCATCATGCGCAAGCTCACCTTCCTCGTCACGCTCTTCGTGTTGGCCGCAATCGGTTGGGGCACCTATTGGTATATCGGCGCCCGGGCGATGGAAGGGGCGTATCAGGCCTGGCTGGCTGATCGCCGCGCCGAAGGCTGGGTGGCCGAAGCCGAGGTGAAGACCGATGGCCTGCCCAACCGTTTTGACACCAGCTTTACCGGGCTGCAGCTTGCCGATCCCTATACCGGCACCGCGTGGTCAGCGCCGCTGTTTCAGATCATGTCGCTGAGCTACAAGCCCAATCATGCGATCCTCTACTGGCCCGGCGAGCAGAGTATCGCCCTGCCCGATCAGAGCCTGACGCTGACCTCCCACGATATGCGCGGCTCGCTGCATGTGGAGCCGAACCCATCGCTGCCGCTGGTCGAAACCGTGGTGGAGCTGCAAAACGGCGCTGTCGCCTCGACCAAAGGCTGGCAGGCTAGTCTGGGTCACGCCCAGATCGCCATGCGTCCACGCCCCGAGGCCGATCCGGCGGCGCATCTCTATGATGTGGCGGTTAGCCTCGACAATCTGAGCCCCGGCGAAACCTTCCTGAACTTCACTCGCGACCTGTCCGGCCTGCCCGATGTGATCGAAGGGGCCGAGATCACCGCGCAGATTGCTTTTGATCGCGACTGGGATCGCCGCGCGCTGGAAAGCCGCCGCCCGCAGCCTGTTCGCATCAACCTCGATACGCTCACGGCACAATGGGGGGGCATGCAGCTTACCGCGACGGGCACGCTCGATATCGGCGCCAACGGTCAGCCCAGCGGCAAGATCGACATCAGCGCCACCCATTGGCGCGATATGCTGGTGCTGGCGCGGGCTACCGGGGCGATTGGCCCGGAACATGACGCCGCCCTCACCCGCGGGCTGAATTTCATCGCCGCGCTGTCGGATAATCCCGAGGTGCTCGACCTGCCGCTCACGTTCAAAAACGGCATTACCTTTATCGGTCCTGTGCCCCTTGGTGCTGCTCCGGTGATTGCTCTGCCGTGAGGTGAGACAGGATCGAGCCGGACGAGTGCCGGTCCGGGGGCTGGCGCATCTCTGCGTTTGAGCAACGCCATTTATGCCCGCCACAAACTGCCAGGCTAGCCGCGCATCGATACGCATCCATAGCGCCAGTCCGCCGTGCTGAAAGCACGCCTCCGGCATGACACGGACCGGCGCTCGCCCGGCGCCTGCGGTGTATTCGGGCGGAAGATGAAGTATTAGGCGTTTCGGGAAAGACACAAACGGCTCAGCCCACGATGACTTGCCACCGCCCCCATTCTAGGCTTTGCTGAGGAAAACACCCCGCCCTTCTACGCCGCATCGAAGGGATCAGGGGCCAACAGGGTATCGCGGCGGGTAAACCCATGGATATTGCCTTTCTTCTTAATGGAGAGGCCGTCGAGCTATCTTGCGTCGATCCAACCCGGACGGCGCTGGACTGGCTGCGCGAGGAACGCGGGCTGACCGGCACCAAAGAGGGCTGCAACGAAGGCGATTGCGGGGCCTGTACGGTGATGGTGACGGATATCAGCGATATAGAAGAGATCGGCACGCGGGCGCTGAATGCCTGCATCCTGTTCCTGCCGCAACTGCACGGAAGATCGATCCGCACCATTGAGGGCCTCGCCGCCCCCGATGGCATACCGCATCCGGTACAAAGCGCAATGGTGGAGCATCACGGCAGCCAATGCGGGTTTTGCACCCCGGGCATCGTGATGAGCCTTGCCGCCGCGCAGATACAGGGGCGCAGCGATCATGAAACCGTGCTGGCAGGCAATCTGTGTCGCTGCACCGGCTACGCCCCGATCCTGCGCGCGGCCCGGGCCGTGGAGGCAGAAGATATTCCCGACTGGCTGGAGGATCCGGCGCTTGAGGTTGCAGCGCTGGAAGGGGTCGATGGCATCGCCCCCGAAAGCGTCGATGCACTGGCCGATTGGTACAAGGCCCATCCCGACGCCACGCTAATCGCCGGGGCCACCGATGTGGGGCTTTGGGTCAACAAGCAGATGCGCGATCTGGGCAAGGTAGCCTTTCTGAACCGCTGCAATGATCTGAAGCGGATCGAATTTACCGATGATGCCATCCGCATCGGCGCGGGCGTCACCATCGCCGGGCTGATCCCGACGCTGGAAACCTATCACCCGCATTTCGCCGCGATGCTACGCCGCTTTGCCTCGGAGCAGGTGCGCGGGGCGGCGACAGTGGGCGGCAATATCGCCAATGGCTCGCCCATCGGAGACACGCCCCCCGCGCTGATTGCGCTTGGAGCCAGCTTGTTGCTGCGCAAGGGCGATGCCCACCGCACCCTCCCGCTGGAAGATTTTTTCCTCGCCTATGGCAAGCAAGACCGGCAGGCAGGCGAGTTTGTCGAGGCCATCACCCTGCCCCGACAGCCCGACCGGCTGAAGGTCTACAAGCTTTCGAAAAGGTTCGATCAGGATATTTCTGCCGTTCTGGGAGCATTCAATATCACCGTGGAAGCCGGAAAAGTGACATCCGCCCGCATCGCCTTCGGTGGCATGGCGGGCATTCCGCAGCGCGCCCGCGCCATGGAGAATGCGTTGAACGGGCAGGATTGGAGCCGCGAAACCATCGAATCGGCTATGGCGAAACTGGACGAAGACTACACCCCGAATTCCGACCTACGGGCGAGTAGCGACTACCGGCTCGACACCGCCGCCAACATGCTTCTGCGCTATTGGCTGGAGGATCAGGGCGCGCTGACATCGGTGCAGGAGGTGACGCCATGAGCATCGACAACACTCAGGCGGGAAAACCGCTCGCCCACGATTCCGCCCCTCTGCATGTGACCGGCGCCGCGCGCTATGTCGATGACATCCCGACGCCCGCAGGCACGCTGCATCTGGCCTTTGGCCTCTCGCCCGAAGCGCATGGGGTTCTCACCACGTTGGACCTGACAGCGGTTCGCGCCGCGCCGGGCGTGGTGACGGTGATCGCGGCAGATGATCTCGACCGCCCCGCCGATACCTCGCCCAGCGCCCATGACGAACCGCTTCTGGCAAGCAGCGAAGTGCTGTTTCACGGCCAGCCGATTTTCATCGTTGCTGCCACCAGCCACCGCGCGGCCCGGGCAGCGGCACGTCTGGCGAAAATCTCCATCGACACACACCCGGCGCTGATCAGCATCGACGAGGCGCTGGCGGCGGAAAGCTATATCGATGATGGCCCGGTCACCTGGGCGCGTGGCGATATTGAAGCGGCGCTGGATGCGGCCCCAGTTGAGATCGAA
>JARRIY010000078.1:0-33012 GCA_037379985.1 Maritimibacter sp. | reverse complement strand
TCGCTATTGCCAACCAGCTTGACGCCAATCCTTCCAAAAGCGGTCCCTAACATTTCTCTGGCGCACCGGATGTAAGTTGGGCCGATTTTGCCCGGGCGATTTTTGCCAGTTCCGGGCGCGATGTGTCCGTGAGCGATATTCCGGCGTCCGACTATCCCACCCCGGCCAAACGCCCCGCCAACAGCCGTATGGATTGTACCGCCACGCAAACCACCTTTGGCATCGCCCGGCCGGATTGGGCGGCCGGACTAACTGATGTATTGAAAGATTTGGAGATTTTGCAATGAGCGCACGTAAAGGCATCATCCTCGCAGGCGGCTCCGGCACGCGGCTCTATCCGCTGACGCTTGCGGTCTCCAAGCAGCTTATGCCGGTCTATGACAAGCCGATGATCTATTACCCGCTTTCGGTGCTGATGCTATCGGGCATTCGCGAGATCGCGGTGATCACCACGCCGGAAGATCAGGCGCAGTTCAAGCGGCTACTTGGCGATGGCAGCCAATGGGGGCTTTCCTTCACCTATATCGTCCAGCCGTCGCCTGACGGGCTTGCGCAAGCCTATATTCTGGCTGAGGATTTTCTGGATGGCGCGCCCAGTGCCATGGTCCTGGGCGACAACATCTTTTTCGGTCACGGGTTGCCCGAAGTGCTGGCGGAAGCCGATGCCCGCACGATTGGCGGCACGGTATTCGGCTATCGCGTGGCCGATCCTGAACGCTATGGGGTGGTGGAATTCGATGCCGAAGGCCGGGCGCTTCAGATTATCGAAAAACCCGAAGTGCCGCCGTCGAATTTCGCCGTCACCGGGCTTTATTTCCTCGACGGAGACGCCCCCCGCCGCGCCCGTGAGGTCACCCCCTCGGACCGGGGCGAGCTGGAAATTGTCACACTTCTGGAAAGCTATCTCAGCGAAAGGGCGTTGAACGTCGAACGTATGGGCCGCGGCTATGCCTGGCTCGATACCGGCACCCATGGCAGCCTGCTGGATGCTGCGAATTTCGTGCGTACCCTTTCCCTGCGGCAGGGGATGCAGTCGGGCTGCCCCGAGGAAATCGCCTATAGCATGGGATGGATCGACGCGGACGCCCTCGCATCCCATGCCAAACGCTATGGAAAATCCGAGTATGGAAAATACCTGTCGTCCTTGCTAGGCTAGCGGGGGATCTCCAGCGCCGGGGTGCGAATTGGAAATGGTGGTGCACCATGACCCATCGGCACGTCAATATACTCGGCACGCGCGGCATTCCGGCCGCACATGGAGGGTTTGAAACCTTCGCCGCCAAGCTAGCGCCCTATCTGGTCGCACAGGGCTGGACGGTGAATGTCTATTGCCAGGATGATGACGGACGCCATACGGATGGCCAGCGCGACATCTGGAATGGCATCAACCGGATCTTTTTCCACGCCTCCCGGCACGGGCCCGTTGGCACGATGGAATTTGATCTGAAATGCGCCCGCCATGTCACCGGCGAACCGGGGATCGACCTTGTGTTGGGCTATAATACGGCGGTGTTTAACCTGCCGCAGCGGCTGCGCGGACGCCGGGTTCTGATGAACATGGATGGGATCGAATGGAAGCGCTCCAAGTGGGGTTTTGGGCCAAAGGCGTGGTTCTTTCTCAACGAGCTGATCGGTGCGAACCTCGCCCATGTGCCCATCGCGGATCATCCCGAGATCGCCCGGCACGTGTCGCGGCGGTGCTTTAAGCGCCCCGTCATGATCCCCTATGGCAGTGACCTCGTCGAGGGCGCAGATCCCGGGCTGCTCGCCCCATTTGGCATCACACCCAACCAGTATTTTGTATCAATCGCCCGGATCGAGCCCGAAAACTCGATCCTTGAACTGGTTCAGGGGGCAAGCCGTATCGGTGGCACGATCAAGACTGTGGTGCTCGGCAAGCTTGATGAGCAAAACGCCTATCACAACCAGGTCCGGGCTGCGGCGAGCGATGCGGTGATCTTCCCCGGCGCCATCTATGACCAGACCATCGTCAAGGCGCTCCGCTTTCACGCCCTTGCCTATTTGCATGGCCATCAGGTGGGCGGCACCAATCCCTCGCTTGTCGAAGCTCTGGGGGCAGGCAATGCCGTGCTTGCCCATGACAACCGTTTCAATCGGTGGACCGCCGGCCCCGAGCAATTCTATTTTGACAGCGCAGATGCGGTCGCTGATCGGATGGCCGAGATCAGTACCGATCCTGAGCGGCGATCACGGGCAAAACAGGCTGCCATTGCACGTCATGCCGAAAGTTTCCGTTGGGACCAGATCCTCAGCGCATATGAAGCGGTTTTGGCACGCCAAGCCGCCTTGGCCTGACCCGCCGCCGCAAACACCCAGCGTGCGCTCGGCTCAATCCTTGTTAAGAGATTAACCATAGCGTGCGAAGCATTCCACCAAGCTCAAGCCGGGCAAAGCCCCGCCACTAACAAGGATGCCTCAGATGTCCAATCCGTTCCAGAACCGCGCGATTCCCTTGTCTGGCCCGGCGCGTGACGCGCTTCCCGTGACCCCGAGCGATACGACCGATCTATCGCATGTTGCCGTTGGGATTTATGTCGAAACAGGCGGCACGCTTGTGGTGCAGACAGTCACCGGGGCCACGCGCACCCTGAATGTTGACGATTTTTCGATCCTGCCCCTCGGCGTGCAGCGGGTAATGGAAACTGGCACAACGGCCTCCGGCATCCACGCGCTGGTGCTGGCATGAAACTGATCACCGATATGATGCCAGTGGTATGCTCGCGGAATTCACCGCGGATGAGCCGCGATTGCTCTCGTCGCTGAACGATGGCACCCGGCTTGGATTACTGCTCGAACCCGGCACGCAAAACAAACTCCCGTCTCCCGCGATGACGGGAATGGCAACCGGGGCGCTTTCTTCCGGCGGGACCCTACCAACGGGATGGTCCACCCTCAACATCGCATCGAGCGCCGTTACCGTAACTGACATCACCCCGCTATCCGGGCTTCCCCGTATTCGCTTGCAAATCTCCGGCACACCGACCTCCGGCGATGTTTATGTGTTCTTCTCGCCCCGGACGGAAATCGTAGCGAGTGCGGGGCAATCCTGGGCGGCCTCTGCTTTTCTTGCGCTGTCAGGCGGAAGCTTCAGCAATGTCAGCAACATTCGCTTCTATGGCATTGGTTGGACAGCTTCCGGCGGGTTCGTCAGCGGCTCCACAGTCAATTTCAACGGGACAAACCTGTTGACCAGTATCACCGACAATCTGGAGCGCCAGTCTTTCATCGGCTCGCTGAGTGAAGCGGCGTCGGAGCGGCTGCAAATTGGGTTGCGGCTCGACACGTCAGGGAGCATTGATTTTACGCTCGACCCTTGCCCAGCTTGAGCAAGGCAGCATTGTCAGCTCCCCGATCCCGAGCGCCACAGCGCGAGAGGATGAAACCATCGGGCTGTCACCCCTTAACGGAACCTATGACCTGCGCGCTGAAACGGCCTCGGGGAGTGTCAGCACATTCCTTGCGCAAGCGGTCACGCCGGGCTACTGGCCCCCTGCCCTTGCATCAGGCACATTGCGGTCGATGATCGTCTACCCGGCAGGCACGCTTTGATCCAGCGCCCAAGCCCGACTCTGGCAGGCTGGGCCGGGCTTCAGTCTGACAGGCGCGCCAGCAGCTCCGAAAGCGCGTGATCCCAGAACAGGTCCGGATGATTGCGCGCGCGCCTCGCAAGCCTCATTGCCCTCTCGGCATAGGCTCCCTGCCCCCATTCGTCGACGAACTGGCGCACCGCACCCCCTTCCCCGTGGCGATAGTAATGCACCGCCTCCGGGAAATCTTTTTCGATCACGTTGAATGATGCGGAAAGGATGGCGGGGCGACCATGGGCGATATATTGGAAAAACTTGATCGGGCTTTCGTCATGGCGCTTGTCGCGCCTGTAAGGGACCATGCCGACCTTGAAGCGGCCGATAAGCGCCGGGGCTTCATGGGCCGAAAACGGGCCATGATAGGTTACATTAGGGATCGCGCTGATCTGTCCGGCAATAGCCCTGTCATAGGCACGGCCACAGATCAGGATTTTGAGGCCCTGCGCGGCGAATTCGCGTAAGCCTTCCAGATCGAATTTGTCAGTGATGAAGCCCAGATAGCCCAGATCAAAATCCGGGGTTACGCCGATCTCTCCAAGCGCATCAGGCAAGAGCCGGTTGGCGAGCGTGACGCCATTGAAAGGCGCGACGGCGGCATCCGTCACCCCGGTGATCAGATCAGTATGTCCCTGAACAAAGGCGTATTTCTCGGCCACACCGGCCTTTTCAGCCTCTGAGAACAGGTTGTGCTTGGTGAAGTTGTCGATCAGATCGTACCAAGAATGCACGGTATCAACGAGATCCCCGGGCGGGCGATAGAAGGGATTGAAGTCGATCAATATCCCACCCGATCCGGCCTCCCGTGCCCAATCACGCAACCCATAGTCGTGACGTTTCATCGCGTGATGGGTCCACATCCTGCGATGTTTCAGGGCGCCTGCCAAACCAAGGTCCAGCCCCCCATGCACGCGCAGCTTGTCTCCGAGATACGGAATGCCTCGGACAAGATCGCGCAGGTATTCATGTGGCAGGCCCGGGCGTTCGAACCAGTCGACCCGTTCGATCTGCTCCATCCCGATCAGCTCACGAAGGATCATCAGATCGCGCACGGTAAATCCGAAAGTCCGCGCAAATCCAAGCCTGCGAAAGGATATGATGGCGACCTTGGTCAAAGACCCGACCTCCATAATTTCGAAGCGGGTCGGTGATGAAATTCGATATTGGCAGGTGCCAACGGTGACACTCGGGAGGAATGGCATTTATCACTGTCCGGATCAGGCATCTCGCAGCCGTATTCCATGCTCGTGTCATCACGGATTTTCGAAATGCTGCCGATCAAGATGGCGACATATTCGCTGATCGGCCAGGCTTCGACCGAGGTGATGAACAGGCCCGAGATCACAAGTATGGATAGTAGAACGGGGGGCACTGCCGGATGAAAAAGCGGTGCCGAAACTGCGGTTTTTGTTGATTTCCAAGTCATGACGCCGACCCAGACAAAAATCAAAACAGCCATAATCGGGCCAAACTCAAAGAGGTATTTCAGGAAGATATTATGGGGCTCAAGCCAATACCCATAGGGGAAGTGACCACCAAGCGTGCTACCTGCCGAGCCAAGGCCGAACCCGAATAAACCCAGCTCCGGCTCGTCGCTTATGAAGGACGAAAACTGGACATAGCTCAGGCTCCGCTCAGTGAAACGCTGATCGCCCAGAAGCGTTTCAAAGACCCAGCCAAACGGGTCGAAGCCCGCCATATAGGTAAAGAGCAGGAACAGCCCCAACAGCCCCAGCGACAAAAAGCTTCTCAGATAACCGAACAGGAAGGTCCGAAAGAGCAGGATTATGATCGCCAGACCAAGGAATGTTCTCGTGTATGATGCGTAGCGAAAATCGCGATAGATATCAGAATGATACCGCCGATCCTGCTGCCGCTTCTGAACAAGACCAGCGTCATCAATACCGTTCCGGCCATGCCCAGGTGAAATCCGGATGATAGCAGAGAGGTGGCTCTGATCTTTCCGTCAATCATATTGGTGTATTGATCCGCAGCCAGTGCATCCAGAAGCGCCAAATCGAACTGCGAAACATGGAAATGCTGTTTGATCCCGTAGAGGCAGATCAGCACAAGGCTCAGAAGCATGACCCGATATGCGCTCCGCGCTTCGGTGCCGGTCAGCGTCACCCCGACAATCAGGGCCATCAAAACGAACAAGGTCTTTCGGAACCCGAGATAAAACGTGAGCGGGTCGATTTCTATTGGTGATGCAACATACTGAACCAGCGCATAGAAAATCAAAAACAGCACAAAGGCATGGCTCAAATTCATCGGACGGAGCATCGCGATCGCAAATGACAAAATCAGAGCGCTATCCGCGACAAGCAGCGCGACATTTCCAAGCCCCGGCGAAAAGCCTCGCAGACCGGAGGCGAATGGCGAAAACGCAATATAAGCCATGACAAGCGGCGCGACATGGGAGCTGCTCGGGGCCAAAACCTGCCCGCGGCTTCGCGTCAACTCCATGGGGCTTACGACTGCCAAGGCAACGCTCCTTCGCCTATACGCGCGCCTCTAAATGCTCTGCTGACACTCAACCGAATTGTGGGATCACCGAGCAGAACCACCGCCACGAACAAGATCACAAACACAGCCGCCGCGACGCCTGCCCCCAACAGGCCGCCCAGCAGCGCTTTCACGCCAAAACCGACCGGCAGGCTTACAGCCAGAGCCGCAAATATCGACCGGGTTGTGGCAAAGACCGTCCGCAAACCCAGTACCCCACCCCGGCTTAGCTCTATTTGCATCAACAGCAGCTTCCCCAGATCGGCGACGCACATGGCAAGCGCGACCCATACGGGGCCAAAGAATGAGGCCAACACGACGGCTGCAATGCGCGGGATCACGGTTTTATATTCGGCAGCCAGCACAGCCCCCGATTGCCCCAGCGCCGTCAGGGCAGAAGATGTAATATTGTTTCCAAGCACTTGCACAAAGGCAAACAGCGCAAAGACCTGCACAACCGGAACGGCTTGCCTCCATTCTGGCCCAAACAGCGCCGGGATGACCGGATCCGAAAGCAAAAGCGCCAGACCGAAAACGGGGAAGCCAACCAAGGCAGCCCCCTTCAACACGTTGCGATATACCCGCCTCAGAAAGCGTTGGCTGAGCCCATGGTCTTCGATCCGATTGATCCCGGAAAACAGAGGATAGGTGAATTTCAACAGGATCGAACCGATCAGCGTTCTTGGTTGTGCGATGATCCGGCGCCCGAAATCATAGATCCCGATACCTGCCACCCCGAGCTGGGGCGCGGCGAAAAGGATCTCGGCATTTCGTGACAGGTAGCCGATCAGATTGGCGCGAAAAATGTCCTTGGACACCTCGGTTACGAAGCGCTGCGCCGGTCGCCCGCGCTCTAGGGCTGCGCGCAAGGGGGCAAGCAACAGGGTGAAAGCGGCGAGGTTTGAGAGCACCCGCCCAAGATACGCCCCTTCCACATTCCCGGTCAGGGCAAGCAGGCTGATCGACAGGATTAATGTCAGGATTTGCCGCAGGATGTTGGCTTTCTCAATCGCCCGGTAATTGAGGCCGCGTTGGAGCGCGGCGGAAAACAGCAAAAAGACCGCTTCGAGAAGGCCAACGACAATACCGAAGATCACGGTCATCAGAAGGGGCTGAAGCTTCCCCCAACTGAGCGAGGCAAGCAGGGCCACGAGGATAGCAGCGAGGGATAGCCCAACCGCCACCACGACGGACCTTCTGAGATCGCCCACCGACAGGATATCCGCCTGGACAAAGGAAAAATCATTCCCCAGCGGCAGCAAGGTGATGCCAAGCCCGAGTGTGAATAGAAACACCGCGAACAGGCCAACATCCGCGGGCGAGAGGAACAGGGCGAGGCTCAGCATGATAAGCAGCTGGCTCAACACGCCCGCGACAGCGCCCGCAATTGTCCACTTGCTACCCGATTTGATGCGGGAGAGGTCGGATCTTTTCATACCAAGACCTGTCACGTGTTCGTCCCGCTCCAACTCCGCAGTAAAGCGGCCTTTCCATTGAATGCCAAGATGACATTTCAACTCAGAGCTGAGCGCCGCACGTGCCTGACCTACCGTTTTCCTGAAGCTTTCCATTTCAAACCTGCAACCGACATGGATACGCCCACGCATGGTGAAACCTGCCTTGGCAGTTGACACCCACGCGCCCAACGGGAATCGGGGGAGCTTTCCTGACTGGTGGCCTCGTCAGCCCTGCGCTTGTTCAGGCTGAGAGTATCAGCGTGGAATCTGGGGCTTTGATGGACCCCGCCTATGCTGTTGAACAAGGTGTGCAAGATGCTCCGAACCGGCTGGTTTTCGTGCATGCCGGAAGCGATCTCGGTGGTGATTTCGACGGGCTGAACGCAGAGGCGTTTCAGCATGCCGTCGAGCTGGGCCAGTTGAACGTCACCCATCTTTTCACCTTCACCGGCGAGGAAAGCTCGATCTGGGCCAATCTCTCGCTGATCTGTGCGGGCACGGCAGGCTATGAGGCCACACGCGGGGCTCTGCTGAGCGAAGCAGGCAAGACCGCGCTCACCGCGATTGACCAGGCAGGTGATCAGACGCTGTTGCGCGAGGTGATTTCCACCGCCTATGACAGCGCCGGGGTGGAGGCCGATAAAGTCGAGAACTGCGCCTTCAACCGAGCCAAAGCAGTGCAATATCTGTCAGACTGGAACCGGGCACAGGATAGCTTTCTTGGTCAGGGGGCCGATCTCTATTCAAACTGGCCCAGCTTTGCCCTGAACGGCACACAGATGAGCGCCGCGACGGTGAGTAGCTGGTTTTCAGTGATGATCGCCCGCGCGGAACAGGATCAGCATCGTGCAATGGCTGATGCGACCGAAGCGCCAGAGCCGGATTTGCCACCGCGACGGAGGCATCTGACGAGGCCACCAGTCAGGAAAGCTCCCCCGCGCCAGAGCCAGAGGCCAGTCAAGACGCCCCAGCCATCGTAGTGGCAGACAGTGAGCAGGCCCCGGCCCCCGCTGAGACCGATACGCTTACCACAGCGACGGCGACGCAAGCGACCACGCCCCCCAGCGCGCCTGCTGCTTCGGAGACGCCCGCGACCAGCGAAGCGGAAACCGCTGAGCCAGAGGAGGTCAGCCTCCCCGCGGCTCCGGCCACCCATGCGCCTTATCCGACAGCAACAGCTTCGGCAGATGCCCGCATCCCGGCGCTGGCGCGGGGGATCTGGGCGCATTCCCTTGCCGATTGCCTCAGCTATCTCGACGGCCGTGAGACACCCACCTCGCTCGACGCCACCCTGCCCCCAACGGGCAAAGATACCACCGATCAGGCCCTGCTGCTGATCACCAGTCAGAATCTGAGCTTTTTCGATCAGGCTGGAACCGAATGCCTGCTTCAGCAGCAAGATGGCAGTGGCGATAGCTATGGCGCGCGCTATCACTGCATCAGCAATCATCAGGACGGGCCCGCTGTCGAGATCACCGGACTGCCGCCGGTCAAAACCGTGCCACGGCTGGATTTCCGCCTGGCCGGGGCTGATGGCGTCGAAATGCGCCAATGCCGCTCGCTGGGGCAGCTCAGCCATCTGGCCGCGCCGCTCTGGCAGATCGACGAGAGCCACTGCACCGCCACCGCACCGCTGCACGATGCCAGCCTGACCTTTGGGATCGAGGCCGAAAATCTGGTGCTGCAGGTGGCCCCGGCGCAGGTGTTTGCGGGTGCTGCAGAGCTGAACCCGGCGATCCGAATTGATGGCAGGGCGTTGGGCGAGAGCTCAGGCAGCTGGACCGGCGAGCATTGGGAATTTGCTTTGGGCACTTTCAGCGAGGCCAGCACCCGGATCGGCCGCGCGATGTTTCTGGAAACCCGCCTGTCAGGGGGCGAAGGCGATACGCTTTATCGCCTGCCGCTGCTGGGCAGCTCCGCTGCGATGAAGGCTATTCGCTCCTGCGCTGCGGACCAAGGCTAGCCGAGCATAGCACCCACGGCAGGTGCCCTCAGGCAGCCTGTTAGCGGCTCGCCGCCTCGCTGCCGTCTTCGAGCCGTTCGGCCAGAAGCGCATCGAGTTCAGAGCTATACATGGTATATTGCGCCCGCCCGCGATCCTTCGAGGTATAGAGCGCTACATCGGCGTCATGCATCATCTGCTTGATACTGATGTCGTTATAATGGCGCGAGGTCACCATGCCGATGGACGCTGAAATACGGGCCTTGTTGCCATCATCCACCGCAATCGGCACTTCGAGCCGCTCGATCAACCGCCCGGCAATGCTTTCCAGCCGCTTCCGCTCGGTCAGCCCCTTGAACAGAATGACGAATTCATCGCCACCGACACGGGCGACCACATCATCGCCCCGGGTCACATCCAGGAGCACTTTCGCGACTTCTTTCAGCACCATATCGCCTGCCGCATGGCCCAGCGTATCGTTGACCTGTTTGAAGAAATCCAGATCGAGATGCATCAGCGTGAACGGTTGGCCCCGCGCCAGCACCCGGCTGGTCATCACATCCAGGGCTCGCCGGTTGTTCAGCCCGGTCAGCGTATCCGACATCGCCTGCAGCTCAGCCTCCGCCTTGGCCCCATGCAAACGTTCGTTCAGCTGGCGCGATTCTTCCATCGCCGCCGATTTCGCCTCGACCAGATAGAGCATTTCCAGCGTCAAATCAGTGGCCGCAAAATCTGACCCGGCCAGATTGAACCGCGCCACCGCATCAATCACCGCAATACCAAAGGACAGGTTCACCAGAACCCCCTGCTCTGCCGCGAGCCCCGTGGCGCTGGCGGTTATTGGGGTGGAATCCGGATCGCGCAGCCGCAGATAGAATTTCGCCCCCGCCTTGCCACAAAGCTCTGCCAGCCCATCAACCTTGCGTGGCCGGCGCAGCTCAAAAACATCGAAGAAATTGAGGCCTTCCAGATTGCGACCCGGATGAACCTTGGCGAGCGTCGGGCCGACATGCGCGATTTTGTCATTGGCATCGACGACCACATGCATCGGCATCATCAGGTCAAGCGCACCGGGCGCCATCGAGATAGGTGTTTGGATCGTCATCCGGTCAGCCCCTTCAACTCGCCTGCTGCGTCAGGGCAAATCCGCGGCCTTCGGAATAATCGCTTTCCAGCAACCGCACCGAAATCTGATCCACCCCATTATGCCGCCCATCGAAATCGATCAGCACCAGCGCCCCATAGTCATCCGCCAATGCTCTGAGCAGCCCCACATAGACATGACCGGCACCGTCATCGGCGCCTTGGCAATGCAGCTCAAATTCGCCCTTCCCAAGCTCTTCCAACCGCACTTCCGGCAATTCCAGATCCGGCACGGCCAGATGCGCCCGACCCCGCAGATCCTCAAGAGAATCCAGGAAATCCTTGTAATCCACCCCGCCAAAGCGCAGCAGCCGCCGCACCCGTTCCGACGAGGGATGCGCCACCAGATAGGTGCCGAAATCCTCAAGCAGCACCTCGCGCGGCTTGTCGAGAAATTCGCTGGCGATCAGGGTAATGCGTTGAATGAGCGTGGCATCATATTCGAACATTGGCTCGAAGGATTCGATTCCTTCGTCCAGCTCTTCCATGGTCCGCAGCCACAGTTCCGCGCCATATGTATTGCGCAGAAAATTTTCAAACGACCGATAGATAAGACCATTCATACCTAAAATCCCAATCCCATCAGGGAAACTCTAGGAGAAAGGTCTTAACGAAGAGAAAAGCGCAAGAGGCGGGATTGTTAGCTTTTGATCAGCTTTCCAACCAATTGGGCAAATGGCTGATATCGGGCAGCACCGCATCGGCCATCGGTGCCAGCACTTCGGCACTGGCAGGCCCGGTCAGCACCGCGACCACCTGCATACCAGCCGCCCGGCCCGCAATCAGATCATGAGTACTGTCGCCAACCATCACCACACGCGCAGGATCAAGCCCCTCTGACGTGGCAAAGGCCAGGCACATGCCCGGCTCCGGCTTGCCGCCATGGCCGCTATCGGACCCGGCGATGAAATCGAAATGCCCGTCGACCCCGGCACGCGACAGATGCGCCCGGGCCGGAACCTCGCCATCATTGGTCGCCACGCCCAACCGCAGCCCCTTCGCCCGGAAATATTCCAGCAGCGGGGCAAGCGGCACCGCCTCGACCTGCGGCGCATTGGCGGCCTGCTCATTGAGCTGATCCACCATCACGCCCCCCAGAATCGGCTCCAACGCTTCGGCCACATCTTCCGGTGTGCCCGCGATCACCGGCGAGCTGGGCAGAAACTCCCGCGTTGCAAGATCAAAGCCCAGCGCCCCGGCCAGAGCGGCACGCAAACTCTCATCGCCCGCCACCAGCTCTTCGATCATCCGTTCGACCCAGACCACCCATGTGGCGTTGAAATCGAACAGGGTGCCGTCTTTGTCGAACAAAATTCCGTCTACGCGCATGTCAGGTCCAATGCATCTCACTCCCGCCCGGCAAAGCCTGCCGCGCCATCATCGGCATGTCATATGCCAGACCTTCTGCATCGCAGAAAGCCATCACCCATTTGTCATCGAGATTAACAAAGTCCAAAACCGCGCCGAGAAAAGCCGGATCGCTGGCCCCGGCCCGGATTTCAGCCTCACTTACTCCGCTACTTCCTTGAAATACCGAAAGAAGTTCACTGTCGCCCAGCAACCAGCCCAGCGCCTTCAGTGCGATCACTTCAGCAGATTCTTGCCGCATTTCAGCCTCATTTATTGATTTCAGCAACTCTTTGTTAACGTTTCTAAGGCAAGTCTTACCAAGAAGAACACAATTCGAAACAATTCGGATGGGGAAAATGACAGGCAAGCTCCTGATCGCAGACAATACCGTGACAAACCGCATCGTTCTGAAGGTGACGTTGTCGGCAGCCCGGTATGAAGTCTTGCAGGCGGCGACGGGGCCGGAAACCATCGAGGCAGCCCGGACCGAACGGCCCGACCTGATTCTGCTCGATGGGCATCTGCCCGGCGGAGGCACCTCAGCAGTGTGCGCCGCCCTACGCGCCGACCCGAAAACCCGCGCCATTCCGATCATTGTGATCGACGGGGTCAGCACCCGCGAAGCACGGCTCGACGCTCTGCGCGCCGGGGCCGATGATTACCTGTCGCGCCCGCTGGACGAAGCCGGATTGCTGGCGCTGGTCCGCCGCCTTTTGCGTACCCGCAGCAGCTTTGATGAGCTGGCGCGGCGGCAGGATGTCAGTGTTGAAATGGGCTTTGCCGAGCCCAGCCGTGGCTTTGCCCGCAAATCCAATGTGGCGGTGATCGCCCCTGCCCCGGAAACCGCGCTGATCTGGCGGCGCAAACTGGCCACCGCCCTGCCCGCCCGCATTCTGGCCTTGTCGCCGGCCGACGCGCTTGACTGGTCAACCAGCGCCGAAGCCCCCGATGCCTATATCATCGCCGCCGATATGATGCGTCATGGCGACGGGCTGCGACTGGTCAGCGAATTGCGCTCGCGCCGGGAATCGCGCAACGCGGTGATCCTGGTGCTGGATGAAGCCCATGCGCTCGACACCGCCGCGATGGCGCTGGATATCGGTGCCAATGCGGTTGTTGGCGGGCCCTTTGACGCGCAGGAACTGGCGGCGCGGCTGAACACCCTGCTGACCCGTAAAGCTGAGATCGACATGCTGCGCGCCAGTTTCGACAAGCGCCTCAGCCTTGCCATGCAGGATCCGCTGACCGGGCTTTACAACCGCCGCTATGCCGATACCTATCTGCGCCGTCTGGCCGATGAAACCGTGCAGACCGGCCAGCCCTTTGCGCTGATGCTGCTCGATCTCGACCACTTCAAAGGCGTGAATGATCGCTATGGTCATGCCGTGGGCGATGAAGTGCTGATCGAAATCTCTGACCGGCTGCGCCGCAATATGCGCGAGGTTGACCTGCTGGCCCGTTATGGCGGCGAGGAATTCCTGATCGCGCTGCCCGCCACCAGCTTTGCCGATGCCCAGCGCATGGCCGAACGGCTGCGCCGGGTGGTCGGCGACGCCCCCGTGCATTCGGTCCACCGCAATCAGGATGTGCAGGTGACGGTTTCCATCGGGGTCAGTGTCTTTACCGGGCAAGCCGCCGGTCAGCCGCAAATGCAGGCGCTGATGGACGAAGCCGATGCAGCCCTCTACGCCTCGAAATCCGAAGGTCGCAATCTTGTGACCTTCGCGGGCAACCAAGCGGCGTAACGCTCGGGGTTTCTGCACAGGGCCGTGCGCCTGTCCGGTTTTGAATGACCTCAGCACCTACCCGCCCGAATAGCGCCCCTTAGGGCGCCGGGCGAGCGCCCGTCCGTCCGCAGGACTGGCGCTATCCAAGCCTTGCAACACGCGACAAGGTTGGCAGTTGGTGGCGTGCATAAATGGCGCTGCTCAAAAGTCAGGAGCGCCAATCCCCGGATCGGCGCTCGCCCGACTGGGTCGGGTATCACCTATGTCTGAAAGCATGGAACACCAACAGGCCCTCAATTCCCGCGCGGGGTCGGAGGCGGGGCTGGCGGGTGCTGTGCCAGCGACTGGCTGAACAGTTTCGACAGCTCATCGGCAAAGCTCTCCCGCTCTGCCGCGCTCATCCCGGCGATCTGGTTGAGCAGCAGTTTACGCCCCGCCGCCGCCCGAGCTTCGGCCCGTGCCTGCTGCGCGTTCAACAGCGCCGTCAGCGCCGCCGCATCATAGGGCTCGGTTTTCAGCACCGCGATCATATCGCGCATTTCCTGCGCCAGCATATCGCGATCCGGACCATGCGCGCCCATACGGCTCCGCATCTGCGCCCCCATCCGCCCGCGCATATCGCGCGGCATCGCATCAAAAAACGGCGCCATACCGGTATCGCGCAGCGTCTCCCGGGTCGGCGGCGGCGCCCGCCGCAAGTCCCGCACATCGCGCACCTGCGCCCCGGCGATCACCCCCAGGATCAACAGGTTCAGGGTCAGCGACAGCACCAGCAAGACGCGCGGCCAGCGCTTTGCCTGCGGTCTGTCTGCTGCCCCCTCCACAGGGGATGTCGGTGTCTTGTCACTCATCTTCAGCCCTCCATCCCAAGGTCATCCAGGGCACCAAATCCCGGCAGCATATCTTCCAGATCATAGCTGCTGGTTGTGCTCATGTCGCTCTGCAACAGCAATCCGCCCGACAATGAATTCACCTGATCAGGCGAGACAAAGCCCATCGACAGCCCGACAACCGAGGCGGTGATCATCCCCGCAACGGCTGGCCAACCGCCCAGCCCCTCGAGCAAAGACCGCAGATGCGATTTGCGGGGCGCGGCTTGTCGCACCGGCAGAGGCGCCGGTTGCGCCGCGATTTCGGCCTCGGCATCCGCCATCACCCGCGCCAGCAGATCCGCCGAAGGCATCGGGGCTTCGGCCCGGGCCGCGCGGAACAGATCGTCCAGCGCCGCTTCATTCAGCATATCATCATCAGGCATCGTCATATCCCAACTCCTCGCGCCGTCCGGCCAAAGCCTTGGCCAGCGCTTTCTTGCCCCGGGCGGTCAGACTTTCCACCGCCTCGACACTAATCTCCAGAACCTCGGCAATCTCAGGGTTCGACCGCCCTTCAAGATGCCGCAGCACCACCGCCACCCGCTGCCGTTCAGGCAGATCGTTCAGCGCCTCCTGCAAGGCCGCGGCCCTTGCCGCATCCTGCATGTTCTCGGCCACCCCCGGCGCACCGTCTTCAGGCTCCGGAATGGCGTCGATATCGACACTGCGGCGTTTGCGCAGCCGGTCGGTGCACAGGTTCTGCACCACCCGATACAGCCAGGTTGTGACCTTGGCCTCGCCCTGCCGCCAGTCCGGCGCGATCTTCCACAGCCGCAGCATGGCTTCCTGCGCCACGTCTTCCGCCTCGCCCCGGTCGCCTGAGAGCATCCGCACAGACAGCCCCAGCACCAACGGCGTCAGCCGTGCCGTCAGCGCCATCGCTGCCGACCGGTCGCCATTGCCGAAGGCGACCAGGAGTGCCTCATCCGAGACCTCGTGCTGTGCGTCGAGTGCCATATTCATCCTGCCTCCGACGTAGCCGTTACACGCTCATATCGCAACGCTGACGGCTCACACGCATGGCTGCGGCTCCCGCCACTTTCCCGGCGCAGGGCCATTCCCACCCCGGTTCAGCCGCCGCGCCGCACCATCTAACCCTTTCCGCTTCCATGTCTTTTCCATCCCGTTCCCCTTTCCATACGCCCATGATGATCGCCATTCATTTGACCGATGATCATCGGTGTCGTATGGCTTCTACGCGGACAGGAGGAGTTTCCGTCGCAACTGTCGCAAAATAATTGCGACAACGGGACGCAACGGTTGTTGAGCAATCGATGCTTATGTTGCCCGTGTAGTGACGCGAACAGATTAAAGTGAAAGGCCATACAGGATGGACGCAACGATAGCGCCTGTTGAAGGTAATGGACAAATACCCGTGCTGGCAGTGCTTCCCGAGGAAGATCTGCCCGATCGTGATTTGCGCGAGGCGATGTGGCGCGGTTGGCGGCGGCGCTGCCCCTCCTGCGGCACCGGCCCGATTATGAAGGGCTATCTGACCGTGCGTGACACCTGCACGGTCTGCGGCGAAGAGCTGCATCATCACCGCGCCGATGACGGCCCTGCCTATCTGACCATTCTGATTGTCGGGCATCTGATGGCCCCGCTTATGGGGGCAACCTGGGTGGCCTTCCGGCCCGATCCGATGGTGATGGCCACGGTGTTTACCGTCGGTGTCGTCGCCGCCTCGCTCTGGCTGCTGCCCCGTCTGAAAGGCGGGATGGTTGGCTTCCAATGGGCCAAGCGGATGCATGGCTTCGCCCGTGGTGAGGATATGGGCGAAGAGGAATTCGTCGGCGGAGAAGGCTGACCGCGTGCATGGGGTGGACAAATCACTGCTGATCCGTGACGCAGCAACGCTGGTTTTGCTGCGCGATCCGCATGGGCCGGAGCCAAAAGTGCTGATGGGCCAGCGCGGTGCAGAAGCCGCCTTCATGCCGAATAAATTCGTCTTTCCCGGCGGGGCTGTAGATTTGGCCGATCAGGCGGTCGAAGTCTCGGGGGCCAGCACTACACCTATCGCCGCAAGGCTCGCCCATGATGCGCCCGACGGCATCGGCCCGCATCTGCTGGCCGCGGCCATTCGGGAGCTATGGGAAGAAACCGGACTGGTGCTGGGCACACCCGGGCGCTGGTCTGCCCCCCCGCCGCCGGAATGGGCAAGCTTTGCTGATACCGGGCACCTGCCCTCGGCCGAAGGGCTGGCTTTCATCTTTCGCGCGATCACGCCTCCGGGGCGGACGCGCCGCTTTGATGCGCGGTTTTTCCTCACCGATGCCGCTCGTCTGGCCACAGATCCCGATGATTTCACCCATGCCAGCGATGAGCTGTCTCATCTGCAATGGATCCCTGTATCGGCACTGCGCGATTTCGATCTGCCCGGGATCACCAAGATCGTGCTTGGCGAGGTCACGGCCCGCCTGCCCGATCTGAGCGATCCGGACAGCGTGCCTTTTTATCGCAATGGGGCCGGGCTTGACGGGCTGATCCGCATCGCTTGAGCGATCAGTCCCGGCAGATCATCCCTTGGGCCCCATCTTTGCCCAGATAGCCATAACAGCCGAAAAGCGGGCGCTCGGGGGAGCAGGTTTTGGTTTCCGCCAGACAAACGCCTTCGCAATCGCTGGCTTTCGTGCAGGCCTTCCCGGCATCGGAATTGGGCAGGAAACACAGCTCTTGCCGTGACAAGCCGCCCAAGGCCCAGCGCCCGTCAGCGGCAAGGCAATCGCTTTCGTTTTGCGGCACCGGTTGCTGTTGGCTCACCTGTTCCAGCGGGCTATCCGGCTCATCCTTGAAATGGCAACCGTCGATGTTCAGCGCCAGCGCGCCCAGCAGGATCAGTCGATACATAGCTCAGTCACCTCGCCATCATCGCGGAAAATCATGTGGCATCCAAAGGTCGGTGACTGCGCCGAACAGACGCCACTGGTGGGCATTGGCGGCGGGGTCATCACGCCCTCTTCTGCCGGGGGAGTGCTCTGGGCCAGCCGCTGAAGCGTCGCGGTCGGATCATCCGGCGCATTTGCCGGGCCCGCATCGGCCAGGCACAGATCTTCGCAATCGCTGTCGCGCGAACAGCTCTGCCCGGCATCTGAAGTTGGGCGCACACAGGTCAACCCACCCAGCCCCGCCGTGACAAACTGCCCGCCATCGGCTTCGCAATCCTCCCGCTGATCAGAAAGCTGGCTGGCACTGCGCCCCTGCGGATCGCTCGGGTCGGGGCCGTCATCCATACAGCCCGCCACCCCCATCAGAATGACCAATGCCAATCCTGCTCTCATCAGAGCCTCACCAAATCAATGCGCTATCAGTTCCAACTTGCTGATATCATAGCCCATCGCGGTGAGGACCGAAACAGCCTTGTCATAGACGGCCGGAGCAATGTCAGGGCTGCGCGCCAGCACCCAGCCGGTTTTGCCCGCAGGCGAGCCAACCACGGCAACCTGATAATCGGGATCGACATAAAGCACCCAGTAATCGCCATTGATGAAGGGTAGAAGCGGCGTGAAGGTCACTTTGAGCTGCCCCGGAGCGGCCTTCCAGGCCAATCCGTTCGCCACTTTCTCCGGCCCATCCGGTGCACCTTTAGGGCAAGTATTGCGCACCGAGATTTTGCCGTCATCGCGCAGCGCATATTCCGACGTCACGCCCTGGCAATCGCGCTCGAACCAGTTGGGAAAGCGGGCGATTTCGTACCAGAGGCCCAGATATTGGTTAATATCCAGCGCTTCGACCGAGGTGATGGGCACGTTCTGATCGCGATAAACCTCGGCCTTGGCCGGGGCGCTGTTGAGCGCCATGAAGGCGAGGGAAATCGCCAGAAACCGGGAAAACTTGTACATTTTGAGCACTCCATACCACCCCTTAGGGTCGATATGGGGTACGGCGGGGCCAGATCAAGCCAGCCGGGCCGATCCGCCGCCCAGCGCAGCGCCATATGCACCGGGTCGATCCCGTGACGCGCGGCAATCTCCAGATAGGCCTCAGCGGCAGGCCAGATGCGCGGCGTGACCCGCCCGCCCAGATCACCATTCAGCGCCAACCGTGAGCCTTCGGGCACCACAGTACCGCCGTGATATTTGCCGGTCAGAACCCCGGTGGCGAGCGGCGAATAGGCCAGAAGCCCCACATCCTCATTCACCGAAAGCTCGGCCATATCCGTATCGTAGAGGCGGCAGAGCAGCGAATATTCGTTCTGGATCGTCACCACCTCCGGCGCGCCCATTTCGCGCGCCAGTTTCAACCACATCGCCGTGCCCCAGGCGGTTTCGTTCGACAGGCCGAAATGGCGCACCTTGCCCGAGGCCACGATCTCTTTCATCGCGCCCAGCACGCCGCGCATGTGATCCAGCGTCTCTTCGCGGTTCTGGCTCGACGGATCATAACTCCAGCTTTGGCGGAAGTGATACGAACCGCGCATCGGCCAGTGCAGTTGATAAATGTCCATCACATCGGTTTTCAGCCGTTTCAGCGACGCCTCGACGGTGCTTGCGATATTCGCCCCCGAAAACCCCTCGCCGCCCCGGATCATCCGGCTGTCGCCCGACACTTTGGTGGCCAGCACATAATCGCCCCGCCGCCCGGTCTTTTCGTTCCAGCTGCCAACAATCTCTTCCGTGCGCCCCACCGTTTCGGGCCGCACAGGGTTCACCGGATACATCTCAGCGGTATCGATGAAGTTGATGCCGTGATCCAGCGCCATGTCGATCTGGGCATGGCCCTCGGCCTCGGTATTCTGACTGCCCCAGGTCATCGAGCCCAGGCACAGCTCGCTCACCTCAAGCGCACCTCCGGCAAGTTTGTTCATTTTCATGCGTGTCTCTCCTATGTTGCGCGCAGGATTTCCGATCCGCCGGGTGGGCGCAAGGCGGTTTCCGGAGGCAATGCGAGGTAGGATGACACCTGAAGACACAGCTTTCGTGCAGGCGTTCGGGCTGAAGGATGCCAAGCTGCTGGACGATAGTGGCAGAAACCGCCTGATTTCCGGCTTCGCGCCGGGTGACAGGCCAGCCTTGCTGAAAATATCCCTGCCGGAAGCGCGCGAAGAAGAGCTGCGCGGGGCAACCCTGATGGAATGGTATGGCGGGGATGGTGCGGCGCAGGTCCTGGCGCGGCACGATCATGCGCTGTTGTTGGAATGGATCGACGGCGCGCGACTGATCGAGCTTTGGCAAGCCGGGCGTCATGGCGAGGCCGTCGCAATCAGCGTCCGGTTGGTCAAGCGGCTGCATGGCAAGCAAGGTGCACCCGAGGGTCTGCTCCCCCTGCACGCATATTTTGCCGAGGCGCTGGATTGGGAGCCGCCTTCGCCCCTGCTCGCCCGGGCCAAAGAGCGGACCGTGCAAAACCTGAGCAAACCGCATACCCCTCGCCCCCTGCATGGTGACATTCAGCCGCGCAATATTCTGAGCCGCGGCGAAGACTGGTGCGTGATCGACCCGGTCGGGCTGTCAGGCGCCGCTGCCTATGACTATGCCAACCTGTTTCTAAACCCATGGGATCACAGCAACATCACCCGCTCGCGCGCCCATGCCCTGAAGGTGGTTGAAACCGTGTGCGGTGAGACCGGGCATGACCGCTATGAGCTGATCGGCTGGGGTATCGCCAATGCCTATTGGTGGGTCTGGCGGCGGGCGTCGCTTGGCATGGGCTACAACCACCCCGAAGCCGTTCTCCGCACCTTATTCAATCTCTAGCCCACTCATCCCCTCTCCCATCTGGTCATGCCCGTTCCCATGCGATAAAGGCGGTACGAACCGAGAAAGAGACGAGACATGGCACGTATTCTGATCACCTCCGCGCTTCCCTATATCAATGGGATCAAGCATCTGGGCAATCTCGTGGGCTCGCAGCTGCCCGCCGACCTTTATGCCCGCTACAACCGCGCCCGGGGCCATGAGGTGATGTTCATCTGCGCCACCGACGAGCATGGCACCCCGGCCGAGCTGGCAGCAGCCAAGACCGGCGAGCCGGTGGCGGAGTATTGCGCCCGGATGCATGATGTGCAGGCCGATCTCGCCGCAGGCTTCCGGCTGAGCTTTGACTATTTCGGTCGCTCATCGTCCCCGCAAAACCACGCGCTGACCCAGCATCTGGCGGGCAAGCTGGCCGAGGCCGGGTTGATCGAAGAGGTCAGCGAAAAGCAGGTTTACTCCAATGCCGATGGCCGCTTCCTGCCTGACCGCTATATCGAAGGCACCTGCCCGAATTGCGGCTATGAGCGTGCGCGCGGCGACCAGTGCGAGGAATGCACCAAGCAGCTCGACCCGACCGATCTGATCGACCCGCGTTCTGCCATTTCCGGCTCAACCGATCTGGAAGTGCGCGAAACCAAGCATCTGTTCCTGAAACAATCGGCGATGCGCGGCAAACTGCATGAATGGATCGACGCGAAAACCGACTGGCCGGTGCTGACCACCTCGATTGCCAAGAAATGGCTCGACGACGGCGACGGGCTGCAGGATCGCGGCATCACCCGCGATCTGGACTGGGGCATCGTGGTGAAGAAGGGCGATGAACCCTGGCCGGGGATGGAAGGTAAGGTCTTCTATGTCTGGTTCGATGCGCCGATCGAATATATCGCCGCCACTGCCGAATGGGCCGAAGCCAACGGAAGTTCGGATTCTGCATGGGAACGCTGGTGGCGCACCGATAAAGGCGCTGATGATGTTCGATATGTGGAATTCATGGGTAAGGATAACGTGCCCTTCCACACCCTGTCTTTCCCCGCCACGCTGATGGGCTCGAATGAGCCGTGGAAGCTGGTCGACTACATCAAGTCGTTCAACTACCTCAACTATGATGGTGGCCAGTTCTCGACCTCGCAGGGGCGCGGCGTGTTCATGGATCAGGCGCTGGAGATTCTGCCCGCCGATTACTGGCGCTGGTGGCTCTTGAGCCATGCCCCGGAAAACTCCGACAGCGAATTCACCTGGGAAAATTTCCAGGCCTCGATCAACAAGGACCTAGCCGATGTGCTGGGCAATTTTGTCAGCCGGGTTACCAAATTCTGCCGCTCGAAATTTAGCGAAGAGGTTCCGGCAGGCGGTGCGCTTGGCGAGGCCGAACAGGCGCTGATCGCTGATCTCACGGTGAAAATTGCGCCGCAGGCAACGAATACCTGCAAGCCGCCGCCCCGTGGTCGGTGTTCAAGACCGATACCGATCAGGCCGCCGCGATTGTGCGTTTCGCGCTCAACCTCATCCCGATCTATGCCGCGCTCTCGGCCCCCTTCATCCCCGATGCCGCAGCGAAAATGGCTGAGGCGATGGGCAGCAGCCTGGACTGGCCGGAAGATGTTGCCGCTGCCTTCAACGCGCTACCGGAAGGCCATGCCTTCACCGTGCCCGACAACCTGTTTGGCAAGATCAGCGATGAAGAGCGCGAAGGCTGGGCGGAGAAATTCTCTGGCCAGCGCGACTGATTGCGTAACACTCCCGGGCAGCGGGTCATTGCAGATTAACCCAGCCCGGCTATGATCAGGCTGTAAGCAATGCCCCTGCCCGTCGCGGTGGGGCGGGACCGGGCCGAGCGTATGACCATGATCCTCAAGCAAAAACCGATCAAACTGACCGGGACCGATAAATACGGGGTGCGCACCCAGTTCGGGGCGCTGCCCTGGCGGCTCAAGGCTGGCAAGGTGCAGATCCTGCTGATCACCTCGCGCGGATCGGGCCGCTGGATCATTCCAAAAGGCTGGCCGATGCATGGCCAGACCCCGTCAGAAGCCGCGGCCACCGAAGCCTATGAAGAAGCCGGGATCGAAGGTAAGCTTTCCCCAATGGTTTTGGGGTTCTATGGCTACAGGAAACGCCGTGTTAAAGGCGAACAGGATTTGCCGGTCATGGTCACGGTGTTCCCGCTCCAGGTCAAAAAGCTGCATAAAACCTGGCCGGAGAAGCGCGAACGCAAGCGCACCTGGGTGAGCCGGAAAAAGGCCGCCCGGCTTATCGGCGAACCGGAACTGGCACAAATGATCCGTCAGTTTGACCCACGCCGACAGTAGATTTGCGCCTGACAGGGCGAAAGTTGTAAAGGGTGCGAATGATTTCGGCATTGTGCCGCTACGGCGCGCGCCTACATATTTATGTGTAACAACGGAAAGACCAATGATCCGCTACGCACTGAAATGCTCTGATGGACACCGTTTTGAGAGCTGGTTTCAAAACGCCGAGGCCTTTGACGGGCTTCTGGCGGGTGGGCTGGTGTCCTGCCCGAAGTGCGGCACTCGCGATATCATGAAATGCCTGATGACCCCGGATGTGCATTCGGCCCGCAAGGCCACTCCGCTGCCGGAAGATCAGGCCGGGCAGGCCGGAGCCGAGGCGCAGACCCCGGCTTCGGCGCAACCGGCACCGGCTGATCAACCCCTGACCGAACAGGCAATTGCCGAGCTGAAGCGCAAGATTGAGGCTGAGGGCGATTATGTTGGCGAAAGCTTCGCCAAAGAAGCCCGCGCGATCCATGATGGCGATGCGCCCGAGCGCCCGATCTATGGCGAAGCCCGCGCCGACGAGGCCATCGCCTTGATCAAGGATGGCGTTCCCGTCGCCCCCCTGCCCTTCATCCCCACCCGCAAGGTCAACTAGGCGGGTAGGCGCGGCACGCCCTTCCACCTATCGATAGTTCACAAAACAAAACCGGCCGGAGCTTTCACTCCGACCGGTTCTGTGCACCTTTCCCCTCAGCGCCGGGAAAACTCTTCGGAGAAGGCACCGAGGCGTTTGTAGTCTTCATAGATGGCCTTATAGGCCTCATGCGCCTCGGGATTGGGTTTGAACACTTTTTCCACCGGGCTCGACATCGCCGCCCGCGCGGCTTCGATATCCGGGTATTGCCCAGCCGCAGCCGCCGCAAAGATCGCCGCACCGCGGGCGCAGGCCTGATCGGATTCGACCACGTGGAAATCGCGGTTCATCACATCCGCCGAGATCTGCGAGACCAGATTGGATTTGCGGGCGATACCGCCGATGCCGACCACCTTGTTCACCGGAATGCCCTGGCTTTCGAACCGTTCGACAATCGCCAGCGCGCCAAAGGCCATGGCTTCGACCAGCGCGCGATAGATCGCCGGGGCGGTTGAGCCCAAATGCAGCCCGGCCAGCACAGCACGCACGCGCTGATCGGCATCCGGGGTGCGGCGGCCATTCAGCCAGTCAATCGCCCGTTCGCCATGCGCGCCCGGGGGCAGCTTGGCGGCCTCGGCTTCCAGCGCCGGCAATAGCGAGCCCTTGGCCCCTGCCCCGCTGCGGCCCCAGGAGAGCACAGATTCAAACCAGGCCAGCACATCGCCGAACGAGCTCTGCCCGGCTTCAAATCCGACCATGCCCGGGATCACGCTGCCCGGCACCTGTCCGCAGATGCCGCTGACCAGCGTATCGCCGACTTCTTCCGGCGGAGCGACCAGAATATCGCAGGTCGAGGTGCCCATCACGCGCACCATGGAATAGGGTTCGATCCCGGCCCCGACCGCACCCATATGCGCGTCAAAGGCCCCGACGGCCACCGGAATGCCCGCATCAATGCCAAAGCGCCCGGCCCAATCGGGGGTCAGCTTGCCCGCGACCATATCCGAGGTGCGGGTTTCCGAATACATCGGCTGGGTGATGTTCGACAGCGCCGGATCAAGCCGGGTCAGCCAGTTCTGATCGGGCAGGCCTTCCCATTCGGGATGCCAGAGCGCCTTGTGCCCGGCAGCGCAAACCCCGCGCACCACCTTGCTGGCATCGTCAACACCGGTCAGCAGCGCCGGAATCCAGTCGCAGAGTTCAACCCAGTTGGCGGCAGCCTTGTAGGTGGTCGGGTTGGTGCGGGCGATATGCAGGATCTTGGCCCAGTACCATTCCGAGGAATAGATGCCGCCAACATAGTGATGTAATCCGGCTGACCCTCTTCCTGGCTCAGCTTATTGATGTCTTCCGCTTCCTGAACGGCGGTGTGATCCTTCCACAGGATGCACATCGCGTCGGGGTCCTCGCTAAACCCATCTTTCAGCGCCAGCGCCACGCCGTCATCTGCCACCGGAATCGGGGAAGAGCCGGTCGTGTCGACACCGATGCCAACAATCTTCGGCGGGGTCGCTGACAGCTCGCTCAAGGCAGAGCGCACCGCGCTGGTCATCGATTCCATGTAATCGCTCGGGTGCTGGCGATATTTCTGCTTCGTCGGATCGCAGTACTTACCCTGCATCCAGCGTTCATATTCCGCCACGCCCGAAGCCAGTTCGGCCCCATCGGCGACGCGAACGACCACGGCCCGCACGCTGTCGGACCCGAAATCCAGCCCTAAAACGCAAGTCTCGCCTGCTGTCGACATGTTCGTTTCTCCTCTCCAGATCTGGGCGGCACCGCCATTGGCCTGCCCTGCCGCGCCTGGAATGTGCAATGGACAATTCTCCTCTGACTGCCCAGCATGGCGACTTCCAATCAAGCGCTATTGCCTTTAGACTATTGCTCAAGCGCATCTGCTCAAATACAGCATTCGGCTACAGACATGGACAATCACACCGCATTTGACCCAACGGAAGATTCGCAGGTTCGCGGCATTATCCGCAAGCTGGCATTCTTTTCCGAACGTCCCGCGTCGGATGACAGCGAAGTTGCGGCGCTGTTTCCCGGATTTGATTTTGATGTCAGGCTGATGGCGGGCATCACCCCGATCGAACGGGGGATGCTGCTTGATTTTTTCATACGACATTACTACGGACGCCACCCAGAGGCGCAAAAATGGTGGCATCGCTGGATCTATTTCCAGCCGCGTGCCTTTTGGAAACCGTGGCTAGCCTGGGAACAGGAGCGCGGTGGCGTCTTTATCCTGCCCGATAGCGGCGACAGCAATGCCAGCGAATTTGCGCGGCTTTTCGTGCAGGTCGAGAAATGGGCCGCGCTGGACGATCTGCTTTCCATCGACCTTGCTTTTAACCGGTTGGAACAGATCCTGCTTTCCGCCGCGCGCACCGACCGGGCGCATCAACCAACCCCGGTGCAGATGGATGAACGGGTGCTTGCGGCCTGTAAACTGATCACCGACAAGCTGCATGAACCGCTTAGCGTGGCTGATATTGCCGGGCATGTCTGCCTGTCGCCGTCGCGCCTGTCACATCTGTTTCGCACCTGTGTCGGCACCGGGCCGATCCAGTGGCGCGACAGCCAGCGGGTGCAATATGCGATGCAGGTGCTGAGGATTTCCGACGAGCCGATCAAATCGCTCTCGGCCATGGTCGGCTATGAAGACCCGCTCTATTTCAGCCGGGTTTTTCATCGTCATGTGGGGATGAGCCCGCGTGCCTTTCGGGCGAAAAGCGAGCAGGCCATTGCGGCCACCCGGCCAGAGGATAGGTCAGAGGACGCGCCCACCCCGCAGGAGGACTGAGCGCGCGCCGTGTGTAGGGCAGCGGAAAAAGCGCTATTTCTGACCGTACCAGGCGTTTTTGCCGTGTTTGCGCTGATAGTGATAATCGAGCACGTAGTCTTCCCGCGGTTCCGGATTGTGGCCGGAAATGCTGACGGTCAGCGCCGCCATTTTCGCGGTTTCCTCTAGGATCACCGCATTGCGCACCGCTTCATCGGCATCTTTGCCCCAGGTGAACGGACCATGGCCCGCGACCAGAACCATCGGCACTTCCACCGGGTTCAGCCCCTGAAAGCGGCGAATGATCGCGTCGCCGGTAGCGGTTTCGTAATCTGCCTGCACCTCATCGGGGGGCAGCGGCGCCGTGCAAGGCACTTCGCCAGCGCAATAATCGGCCTGCGTGGTACCGAGGCAGGGAATGCCGCGCCGCGACTGTGCCCAGGCTACCGCGTGGGTGGAATGGGTATGGGAGATCCCGCCCAGTTCAGGAAAGGCACGATAGAGCGCGGTATGGGTCTTGGTGTCAGACGAAGGTTTCTTTTCGCCCCAGACGGTTTCGTTCTGCAGGTTCACCACCACCATATCATCGACGGTCATGTCGTCATATGACACGCCCGAGGGCTTGATCACGATCAGCCCGCTTTCGCGATCAATCGCGCTGACATTGCCCCAGGTGTAGAGCACCACGCCCCGGCGGTTCAGTTCCAGATTGGCTTCCAACACGGTTTCACGAAGGTCTTTCAGCACAACGCTTCCTTTCAAAACACGAAATCAGGCGCAATCAGGACGCCGGATCGGGAAGGAGGGTATTTGTCGGGGCGCATCGCGGGTCTGGGAGGAACCTCTAGCGATACGCCCCGAAGGGGCCAAGCCTAGCTCAGGCGCCCTTTTTCTTGTTGTAGACGTCGAAGATCACAGCGGCGAGAAGCACCAGCCCCTTGATCACTTGTTGGTAGTCGATGCCCACCGACATGATCGACATGCCGTTGTTCATAACACCCATCAGGAAGGCGCCAATCACCGCACCGACCACACGGCCAACACCACCCGACATCGACGCACCACCGATGAACACAGCCGCGATCACGTCAAGTTCGAAGGCCACACCGGCTTTCGGCGATGCCGAGTTCAGCCGCGCCGCGAAGACCAGACCGGCCAGCGCCGCCATGAGCCCCATATTGGCGTAGGTCAGAAAGATCAGCCGTTCGGTTTTCACGCCCGACAGTTTCGCGGCTTTTTCATTACCACCCAGCGCATAGATGCGGCGACCGATGGTCGTGCGGCTGGAGATGAAGGTGTAGACCGCGATCAGAATGGCCATAACGATCAGCACGTTCGGCAGGCCACGATAGGTCGCCATCAGATAGGTGAAGTAGTTGATCGAAACCAGGATCAGCGCGTTTTTCAGCATGAACACCGACATCGGCTCATCCGGCGCAGCAATGCGCGACTGGGCTACGCGAGCGCGGAAGCTCGACCAGACCAGATAGATGCTGATCACGGCGCCCAGGATCAGGGTCAGCCCATGCATACCACCAATCGGTGCGATATCCGGGATGAAGCCAGAGCTCAGGCGTTGGAACACGACCGGGAACGGTCCAATCGACTGGCCGTGCAGAATCGCCAGAGTCAGACCACGGAAAACCAGCATCCCCGCCAGCGTGACGATGAAGGATGGGATCTTGTGATAGGCGATCCAATAGCCCTGCGCCGCCCCGATAATGGCCCCGGTGATCAGACAGATCGCCGCGGCTGGAAGGACTGGCATCTCCATTGATACCATCAAAACTGCCGCCAAAGCGCCGACAAAGCCAACGATCGAACCGACCGAAAGGTCGATATTGCCCGACACGATGACCAGAAGCATGCCGATGGCCATGATGACGATATAGCTGTTTTGCAGCACCAGGTTGGTGATGTTGAGCGGCTTCATCAGAATGCCGCTGGTCATGACCTGGAAGGAAACCATGACAATGATAAGTGCAAACAGCAGCCCGTATTCACGCAGGTTTGCGCGGAGATAGCTACCGATTGTGATTTTGTTTTCCGCCCCCGCGGGGCTTGTGGCGCTCGTTGTGTCTTGCACGGTATCACCCATCTTTCTTGACGATCATTCGCATGATCTTTTCTTGAGAGGCCTCTTCGGCCGTAAGTTCGCCAACAATCTGGCCTTCGCTCATCACATAAATCCGGTCGCACATCCCCAGAAGCTCGGGCATTTCCGACGAGATAAAGACAATGCCTTTCCCCTCGGCGGCCAATTCATTGATGATCGTGTAGATTTCGAATTTTGCATTCACGTCGATGCCACGTGTCGGCTCGTCGAGGATCAGAACTTCAGGATGCGAATAGAGCCATTTGCCCAGCACAACCTTTTGCTGGTTGCCGCCAGAGAGGTTCACCACCTCCTGCAACATCGACGAACAGCGGATATTCAGCTTGTCGATATATTCGCGGCTGATTTGCCGTTCCTGACGATCGTTCAACACCACACCTTTTGCCACGCCTTCAAGATTGGCCAGCGTCAGGTTGTTCTTGATGGTGTTTTCCAGAACCAGCCCGTATTCCTTACGGTCTTCCGTAACATAGGCCAGCCCATGCGCCACCGCTTTGTTGATGGTGCTCACATCGGCCGGTTCGCCTTTCAGCAGCACCTCGCCAGTGATTTTCTGACCATAGGAGCGGCCAAAAACGCTCATCGCAAGCTCGGTGCGCCCTGCCCCCATCAGCCCGGCAATGCCGACGATCTCGCCTGCACGCACTTCCAGATTCACATCCTGAACGACATGCCGGTCAGCATAGATGTGATGATGGACGTTCCAGTTGCGCAGCTCCATCACCTTATCGCCCAGCACAACTTCGCGCGGCGGGAAACGGTTGGTCAGCTCGCGCCCAACCATATCCTTGATGATCCGGTTTTCGACCTCCGGCCCCTTATCGCAAGGGAAGGTCGACACTGTCAGCCCATCGCGCAGCACAGTGATCGTATCGGCGATCTCGGCCACTTCGTTGAGCTTGTGCGAAATGATGATCGAGGTGATGCCCTGCGATTTGAACTCACGCAGAAGCTCCAGCAGCGCCTCACTATCGGTTTCATTGAGGCTCGATGTCGGCTCGTCAAGGATCAGCAGATCGACCTTTTTCGACAGCGCTTTGGCGATCTCGACAAGCTGTTGCTTGCCCACACCCAGGTTGCCGATCAGGGTTGCCGAGTTTTCCTTCAGCCCGACTTTTTTCAAAAGCTCGGTGGCGCGTGCATGGGCTTCATGCCAGTTGATCACGCCGTTTTTCGCGGTTTCGTTGCCCAGAAAGATGTTCTCGGCAATCGACAGAAGCGGCACCAGCGCCAGCTCCTGGTGAATGATGATGATGCCTTTGTCTTCACTATCAGAAATCGTCGCAAACGACTGTTTCTCGCCGTTGTAATAAATATCGCCCTCGAAGCTGTGATGCGGATAAACACCGCTAAGCACTTTCATCAGGGTTGATTTACCCGCGCCGTTCTCGCCTACAAGCGCGTGGATTTCACCTTTTTCCACCGTCAGGTTGACATCGCTCAGCGCTTTCACCCCGGGAAATGTCTTGGTGATATTGCGCATCTCCAGAATGGCAGTCATTGGGTCCTCTCCGCTTTGGCGGACGTGTTTCTTGGATTGATATTCGGGGTGGGCGGCGCCCGAAGGCGCCACCCGGGGAGAGTTCTTATTGGATCTGATCCATGGTGTAGTAACCACTGTCGATCAGGGTTGCTTCCCAGTTGCTTGCATCGACCGGAACCGGTTTCAGCAGGTAGGACGGAACCACTTTGACACCGTTGTCGTAGGTGGTGGTGTCGTTGATTTCCGGCTCGCCACCTTTCAGCAGAGCGTCAACCATGCCCACGGTCACACGCGCCAGTTCGCGGGTGTCTTTGTAGACACTGGAGTATTGCTCGCCAGCCAGGATCGACTTGACCGAGGGAACTTCCGCGTCTTGACCGGTGACGATCGGCATCGGCAGATCGCCAGAGCCATAACCAACACCTTTCACCGACGACAGAATGCCGATCGACAGCCCGTCATAGGGCGACAGAACGCCGTTCAGTTGAGTATCGGTGTAGTTCGCCGAAAGCAGGTTATCCATACGGGCCTGCGCCACGGCGCCATCCCAGCGCAGCGTACCAACGGTATCCATGCCCATTTGACCCGAAACGATATTGATCGAACCATCGTCGATCATCGGTTGGATCACGCTCATCGCGCCATCATAGAAGAAATAGGCGTTGTTGTCGTCCGGGCTACCGCCGAACAGTTCGACATTCCACGGTTTCGTATCCGGGAAACGAGCTTTCAACCCGTCAACCAGCGAGGTCGCCTGAAGCACACCAACCTGGAAGTTGTCGAAGGTGGCGTAGTAGTCGACATTGCCGGAATCACGGATCAGCCGGTCATAGGCGATCACTTTGACGCCCGACGCGGCGGCGTTTTCGAGAGCGGCCGACAGCGTGGTGCCGTCAATCGCGCCGATAACCAGCACGTCAACGCCTTTCAGCAACATGGTTTCGATCTGTTGCAGCTGGTTGGCGATATCGTCTTCAGCATATTGCAGATCGGTTTCATAGCCAGCGGCCTGAAACTGTTCGACCATGCTGTTGCCGTCTGAGATCCAGCGTGCCGACGATTTCGTGGGCATCGAGATACCGACGAAGCCATCAGCGAATGACGGTGCGGCGACGAGCCCCACGGTCATTGCCAGCGCGCCAGCAACAATCGACGTTCCGAGTTTCTTAAATCCTTGCATGTAATCCTCCGGTACTTTCGCGCCTGCAGGCGCGATGTGAACAAGGTTTCATCCCAACGCGGTCGGGGGGAATCCGTGTGCGGGGCGATGTTCGGCGACGAAGATTCAGCATCTTGATTGATGATGTATAACCGTCCATGCCCACCGACACCTTGCGGTGCGGTGCATCACCATACAACCTTGAAATTCCTCTTTCCCCCTATGCGCCCGAATGTCGGGCTCCAAAACCAGGGTAGTTCTGTCCTCCTGTACTTACTCTGCCCGGTTTTTGCGCATTTGGAAGACGCGATACCGTCAAACATATGGATAATATTGCTACGCACAGGTCAGCAAAGCTGCCCCTTTTTACCCGGAGTGACGCCCATCACAGGCGGATTTTTCCAGACAGAACCAACCGGTTAGCGTCCCGGCTGGCCCTATCCAGCGCCCTATGATGCCAACCCGATCAGCGGTCGGAAACCCTCGGGATACCCAGCGCAGTAAGCTCTGCCACAACACCATCCGGCGCGGTGCGGCAGGACTGACGAAACAGCTGGCGCCCCAGATGCAGCGACAAGAGCGGATAGGGCAGCTTGTCATTCGGCCCGGGCGCATCCATGGCGAATGCCGTAATCCGGTTGAGCGGCAGGAACAGATCGTTGGACGCATAGGCCGGCTCATCCGGATCGCGTTGGTCTTCATCGCGGCTGACAATCACCAACTCGCTGGGCATCCTGACCATCAGCACCCCGGTTGCTGCGGACTTACCCCTGCCCCGCGCGGGGGCTTTTTGCGGTTCAAAATGCAGCGGCACCACCGGCTCCGGCCCACGCCGGGTCATCTCCTGCAGAACCGAGCCGAAAAACACCTCGGATTGCGGGATTTCAATCACCGGCGGCTCGTCCGCGCCCGCAAGCACCTCGGATGTGGTCAGATGCGCGCGAACAATATCAGTGGCCTGATTCATGACATCTGACGACACCCGGTTGAAGCGCTGGTCGATCTCAGTGCCGTCGCCCAGGAGCAGCTTCCAATGCCCCATCAACAGATCATTGCGGCAGCGAATGGCGACGATCTCATCCCAGCCAATATCACGGCTGACAACCTTGCCTTCGAGCATTTCGCGCAGCGTCACCCCGTCTTCGCGCAGAGCGATCACGGCACGATAGAGATCCATACCGGGCCGTAATTCGCGACGTTCCTCGCGGCGGGGGAGCTTCAGGAGCAGATTCGCCGATTTGTCTGCCTCATAGAAAGAGCGAAAACGAGGCGGCATATCTGCCTCGCTTTTCACTTCGACCACCCAAGGGCCGTAAGCATCGTATTCTCTCCGGTCTTCGTCGCTGGCGGCATAGTACCAGTGCAATGGATTGGAATGCGTGTCTGCCATAGTTTCGTCCTCCAACTTCTCCAAATAATCCGAAATCAGTTTCAGCCCCTGCGCTGCTGCGCTGGCCTCTTCGGCGGGCAGCGCGGCAAAAAGCGCGCCAAGCCCGCGCTGACGCTGTGCCTGCATATGCGCGACCAGGGCAGCCCCTTCCCGCGTTAGTTCGATGATAAAGCTGCGATCATCGCCGGTTTTGCGGCGGCGGGCGATGATGCCGCGCCGTTCCAGCCGTTTCAGCACCGAGGACAGGCTGCCCTTTTGCATATTCAACGCGCGGGCAATGGCGGTGGGCGATAGCGCCCCACGCACCGAGAGCAGCATCACCACAGAAATATCGCTGGATAGAAAATCGCGCCCACCGAACTCGGTCCGATATAGGATCGGGTCAAGATGAGACGGGACATGCAGCATGAACCGAGCCACACCCCGACCCAGTTGGTCGGTGGGAGACGTCATGATTACGCACCTTGGTAGTTAGAAATCAAACTACCTGAAAGCGGGGGAAAAGTCAAGATTTGTGGGGGCGCAGCGCTGGCGGCGCGGGGCGGAATTGGGAAGGACTGAGGCAAGCCAGGCGGGCGCCTGCCCGGGGTAGCTCATCCCGCGTTTTGATCCGCGCCATTTATGCCCGCCACAAACTGCCTGCCGTCCTGCCTATTGCTGAGGCTCCAAAGCGCCAGTCGGGGGCACGGGCAGGCGCTCGCTCGGCACCTTTCGGCGCGGTTCGGGCGAACTTGGTTACGAGATCACAACGGAATCGCTTGGCCTACCCTCACTCGCCTTGTCCTTCACCGGCTCCCGCCGCCCCCTCTCCTCCCTTGCCAGCCCCCATCCGCCGCGCTATCCCGCCTGCATGCCTCGTTATGCCCTGAAAATCGAATATGACGGCGCGCCCTTTGCCGGGTGGCAGCGCCAGAAAG
>JARRIY010000077.1:0-10174 GCA_037379985.1 Maritimibacter sp. | reverse complement strand
CTTTCAGCGCTTCCGCGGCGGCTTTCAGCCCTTCGGCATTGGCGCCCGACAGCTTTACGCTCAGGGAATCCCCGCCCGGCCCAAAGCGCCCGCCACGGAAACTCAACTGTTCCAGCATCGGATGCTGTGGCACCCGCTGTTGCAGCTCGCGCACGAAATCCGAACCGGTATAGGGGCGTTGATCGGCATTGATCAGCTCAATCGAGATCGAGCCGAGCTGGTCGGGGTCTTTATCCGCCGCCGAGGCCAGCCCGCGCCCGGCATTACCGCCCACCTGCCCGAGCACGTAGAGCACCGGATCCTGGCCATATTGGTCTTGCAGCTCGCGCCCATAGGCTTGCACCGTGTCCTGCAATAGCGCCAGCATATCCTCGGTATCCTGCCGCGTAGCGCCGGGGGCCATGGCGAAATTGGTGGTCACATTGGCGTCTTCCGGGGCGTTGAAAAAGCGAAAGCGCACATCGCCGCTGAGAAACAGCGCCGATTGACTGGCGAGCAGCAAGAGCGCGCCTGCCAGAACCGGATAGCGCCCCCAGATGACAAAACGCATCAGCGGGCGGAACAGGTGTTCGCGAATATAGCGAAAGCCGCGATTGACCATCCGCGACGGCCAGTCATACCAATGATGCTCTTTCGAATGTGTCAGCGCATGGGCCATATGGTTGGGCAAAACCAAAAAGCATTCGAGCAGCGAGGCGGTCAGCACTGCGATCACGGTGATCGGAATATCCTCGATGATCGCGCCGAAACGCCCACCGATGGCGACCAGCGCGTAAAAGGCGATAACCGTGGTCAACGTGGCCGATAGCACCGGCGCAAACATCCGCCGCGCAGCGGATTCCGAAGCGATGATCGGTGCTTCACCGCGATGCTTGGCGCGGAAATCGGCATGTTCGCCCACCACGATCGCATCATCGACGACGATCCCCAATGTGATGATCAGCGCGAAAATCGAGATCATATTAAAGGTCAGGCCGAACAGATACATGATCGACACGGCCACCAGCATCGACACCGGAATGCCTGCGGCGACCCAGAAGGCGGTGCGGGTGTTGAGGAACAGAAACAGCAACAGCACCACGAGCCCCAGCCCGATCAGCCCGTTCTGTTTCAGCACATCCAGCTGGGCGATGATCAGGGCCGAACGGGTGTTGATCAGCTTGATCGACACCGCGTCAGGCAAGCTGCGTTTCATCTCAGCGGCAACCTCTTCAACGCTGTGCTGAATGGCGATGGCATCGCCTTCCGAAGACCGACTGACATTGATGACCAGAGCGGGCAGCCCGGCGGTGAAATAGGCGATATCGCGGTCGATCCCTTGTTCATAAACCTGCGCCACGTCGCCGATGGTCAGCTTCGATCCGTCCGGATTGGCGCGCAGGGCAATTGCGGCGATCTCTTCCGGGCGGCGTTTGGCAACGCCGGTGCTGACCCGTGCGCCACCTTCCGACACATTCCCCGCCGGGTCTGCCACGGCCTCTTCCGCAATGGCGCTGGCGATCTCGGACATGGTGATGTCGTTGCGGATCAGTTCGGCGGTGGCGACCTCGACAAGCGTTTGCGGCGCCGCGACGCCCCGGATCGTGCTGCGGGTGACGCCTTTGAGGTAAAGCCGCGAGACCATTTCATCGGTAAAGCGGGCCAGTTGGTCGATCCCGACCGGGCCGGAAATCACCACATCTGTCACCGGATCGCGCCAGTTTGTGCGGGTGACAACCGGGGCATCGGCCTCGGCAGGCAGGGTGCTGACCCCGTTCACCGCTTCTTCCACATCGCGTTGGGCGCGGGCCATATCCCAGCCCGGTTCAAACTCCAGGCTGATCCGGGTGCTGCCCGGGGTTGAGCGTGACGAGGTGCCGGTGACACCATCCACCGCCAGCAGCGCCGGCTCCAGCGCCTGCACCACGCCCATGTCAATATCGTCGGCCCCGGCACCTGACCAACTGACCCGCACATTGATGTTTTCGATCACCACATCGGGAAAGAATTGCGCGCGCATTTTCGGCAGCAGTGCCAGCCCGATGGCGAACAGCACCACCAGAAGCAGGTTTGACGCCGTGCCGTGGCGGGTGAAATAGCTCAGGATCCCATGCGGTGCGGGAGGCGTGGCCATGCTCAGCCTCCCATCCGGCTTTCCAGCCGCTCGATCACACTCACCGGCACATCGGGCTGTTCCAATTGTTCCAACAGCCGTGCCTTGGCATCTTCCGGCATCTGGTCATTGTCTTTCACGAAAGCGATCAGCCGTGCGCGCCGGGCCTCATCCAGGGCAATGCTTTCCGGCGCGACAGAAGCGGGGGCGGAGGCCGGCGCCGTGCTCTGTTCTGGCGCGGGCGCATCGCGGAACGGACGCACGCGAATGCCTGCCCCCAGCATCGGTTGCCGCTCGGCCACCACTTCACGCCCAGTCAGATCGCCCGCCCGGATCAGCACATTCTCACCCTGTCGGCGCAACACCTCTGCGGGCAGCTCTTCCAGCCGGTCATTTTCGCCCAATACCAGCACCGTATCGCTGCCACCAAGCGCGCTTGCGGGCAGGCTGGCGACACCATCCAGCGCCGGTTCGAGAATTTCAACGGTCACGAAATCGCCCGGCCGCAAGCCCGGCGCTGCCTCCAGACGCGCATAGATCAACCGCCCGGTTTGCCCGGCATCGACCACCGCACTTTCCCGGTCGATCTTGCCTGGCACGCTGAGCTCGATCCCCGACACGGCGAGTTTTACCGTTACGTCGGCATGGATCAGCTGACCCGAGGTATCGATCAGCCTCGCATGTTGTGCGGTGGACAGGCGAAACGCCACTTCCAGCGCGCCCGGATCGACCAGCGTTGCAACTTTCTCATTCGCCGTCACGATCCGCCCCTCGGCGGCGGTCACCTGTGACAGAGTGCCGGAAAACGCCGCGCGCAGCTCGGTTTCAGCCAGACGGCGCTGCGCCTCGGCCACCGCAATGCGCTGCCGGTCCAGCCCGGTTTCCGCCTGTGCCACCCGGGCTTCGGCATTGGCCAGCGCCGTGCGTTTCGACAACACCGCCTGTTGCGCCGAGGCATCGGCCAGCGCGGCGGTTTCCTCTGCCGCTGTTGTGCCCACGCCTTTTGCCGTCAGGTCTTGTTGACGGATCAGCGCGACCGCCCGCAATTCGGCCTGGCGGCGGGCCGCGGCCAGATCGTCGGTCGCAATCGCCAGAGCCGCTTCGGCATCGCGTTTCTCGGCTTCGGCGCGGGTCAGATCGGTTTTTGCCAGTGCCAGCGTATCTTCCAGATCGGTCGGATCGACTTTCAACAGCAGCTGACCAGCGCGAACCTGACCGCCATCCTCAAACCCGTCGCCAAGCGCCACGATTGGCCCGCCGACCTGCGCGCGCAGTTCCAGCGTGCGCCGGGCGCGAATATCGCCAAAGGCCGACATCACCGGCACCAGAGTTTCCGGTGCGATCGTCACCAAATTGACCGCATAGACCCGTTCACGCGCGGGCATCTGCCGCGCTTGTTGCGCCATACGCTCGGAAATCGCAGATCGCAGGGTTTGCCCGGCCAAGGCCAAAAGCGCGATGGTCACAGCAAGAAGAAACAGCCCGGTCAGGCCCCGACGCAGGAATCGCATTCAAGTCTCCGAATACTTTTGATCAGCTTGCCCCGCTCCTGCGCGTTAAGCAATCTGGCAAATGTCACAATAGCGAAACCTTGCGCCCGGCATGGGGCTATTTCAGCCGTTTACATTCTTCGAGGGCTTTGCTGCACAAATCGGCTGAGGGATGGAGAGCGGTTGATTGTGGTGGTGTAGTGAACGGCCCAACGCGACATATAGCAGCCCCTAAGATTCTGCGGTCGCAGCCCGCTTTGCGGTCATTCGTCGGATTGCGGCATCATTCCTTCTGTGGACAATTGGTCGATTGATTGCAGACCCACCAAGAGTGATTGGTGGTTGTCTGGGACACCGTCACGCAATCTCGAAGGCATCTTCCCATTCCGCAGTATCCGTGGGCGGTATCGCAGCTCGAGAAGAACGCCCCCTACACGAGAAGAACGCCCCTTACATCGGCATCTGAGATTGAAACCCGTCCCGATCAGTCTTCCCTGGCCAGCTCTTCGGCTCGGGCACGCGCGGCAGCAACACCACGCCGACACAAAGCGGACAGCCCAGCTTCGGCTTCGAACACAGCAAGCCCCGCTTCTGTCGTGCCGCCCTTGCTTGTAACTGCTTGCTTCAGTTCCAGCGCAGAGCGTGCATCGGAGTGCAGGAGTTCTGCCGCCCCAAGCAGCGTCTGACGTACCAGAGTGTCAGCTAGATCATCCGGCAACCCCTCGGCCCTGGCTGCCTCAATCATGTGGTGGGCAAAGGCAAATATGTAGCCGGGACCGCTGCCTGCAACCGCTGTTACGCTGTCGATTTGATCCTCGCTCTCGAGCCATTCGAACCGCCCCGATCCCTCGAAGATATCTGAAACCAACGCTTTGTCCGCTTTCGAGACATTTGCTGCAGCAATTCCCACGGTCATTCCTCGCGCCACAAGAGCGGGGAGATTCGGCATCGTGCGCACGATACGATTGGTCCCAAGTTTGGTCTGCATCCCGTCCAGCGTCACCCCTGCCATGATCGAGATAAGCGCACCACAGTTTTTAGGTAGAGAGGAACCCGGCAAGGCATGGAATTGTTGCGGCTTGATCGCGAGTATGGTTGCGTCAAAAGCCTCGTCGGCGACATCCTGCAGCTCTCCATGGAATTCGACCCCGCCTGCAGGCAAGAGACCTCGGGCGCGCTCGACATTGGGATCGACGACGGTGATTTTGGTGGCGGGTAGCTTGCGCAGCGCACCGGCAGCAATTGCCGCTCCCATGTTGCCGCAGCCAACAAAAAGAAGTCGCACGAAAAGGTCCTTTCAGTGTCGCGCCGGGGTGAGACGCTCGTTCGTTTCGCCGGCACAGGCGATTTCATTGCGCCGGATCAGCGTTCGTAGTCGGAACGGCGCAAAAAGTCGGCCCAAGACCGACCGTCTGCGAAGAAGGCGCATGCGGTCGGCCTCCCCTCAGCCTTGAATATAGGCTTGGTAGAGATCGTTCATCTTGGCCGTCTTCGGGCCAGGCTTACCCGTGCCGATGGGACGACCATCAATGGTGACCACAGGGGTGATGCCGCCGAGCGTGCCGGTGCAGAAGGCCTCGTCCGCGGAGTAGACCTCCGAGAGGGTGAAGGGCGCTTCACGGACGGTGAGCCCCGCATCCTTCCAGACTTTGATGGCCTTCTTGCGGGTGATGCCGTTGAAACAGGTCATGCCATCCGAGGTCCAGAGTTCGTCGCCGCGGATGATAAAGAAGTTCGTCGAGTTACAGGAGGCTACGAACCCGCGATCATCCAGCATCAACGCCTCATCCGCGCCCATGTTGATCGCCTGGATCAGTGCCTGGATAAAGTTGAGCCGACTGTGCGAGTTCAGACGCAGGTCGAAGACGTCCGGCGTCGAACAACGGATCGTCGAGGTCATCAGCTTTAGCCCCTTGGCCTTCAACTCGGGATTGGGCTGCTTCCATTCAGCGACGATGACGATGGTGGCACCACCGACGATGAAGCGCGGGTCCTGGTTCGGTGTCGACTTGAGGCCACGCGAAATCATCATGCGGATGTGGACGCCATCTTCCATCTTGTTGTGGCGCAGGCATTTCCAGATTTCCTCGACCAGACCTGCCTTGTCGAAGCCGATGTCGAGCTGGATCGACCGTGCGCCCTCGAAGATGCGGTCTATGTGCTCGTCTATGGCAAGAAGCTTGCCATTGATCAGGCGGATGCCTTCCCAAACGCCGTCGCCGAGCACGAAGCCCGCGTCGAAGATCGAGACTTTGGCCTCGTCCCGGCTGAAGAATTCGCCATTCACGTAGATTTCCACGCCATCGTTGCGCGGGTCTTTCACGTAGCTCTGGGAAGAGGAGCTGCTAAGGGGTGTCATGGTCTTACCTTAATGTCAGGGGTGTTCAGAATGTAAATTCGCCGAAGCGGCGCAGGAATTCCTGCGTGCGCGCTTGCTTGGGGTTCTTGAGAACCTCGTCGGGCGTGCCGACCTCGTGGAAGACACCGTCGGCGAGAAAAATCACTTTGGTGGCGAAGTGATAGGCGAAGCCGAGTTCATGGGTGACGAGAAGCATGGTGCGCCCCTCTTCGGCTAGCTGCTTGATGACACGCAAAACCTCGCCCACCAGTTCGGGATCGAGCGAGGAGGTCGGTTCGTCGAAAAGCAGGATCTCGGGCTGCATCGACAGCGCGCGAGCGATTGCGACGCGCTGCTGCTGACCGCCGGAGAGGTGCCCGGGCCAGGCGTCGTACTTTTCAGACAGGCCAACCTTGGCGAGCTCTGCATCGGCGATCTTACGCGCTTCGGTCTTGGACATGCCCTTCACCGTCACCAGCCCCTCCATGACATTGTCGAGCACGCTCATATGCGGAAAGAGGTTGAACTGTTGAAACACCATGCCGAGCCGCTCGCGCACCTGACAAAGCTGTTTCTCGGGATAGGTGACGACGCCTTTCTTCTCGGCACCAATGCGGGTGCCGTCCAGCCAAATCTCGCCCTCGCTCAGCGTTTCCATGAAGTTCATGCAACGCAGGAAGGTGGACTTGCCGGAGCCAGAGCCGCCGATGATCGCAATGTGCTCGCCCGGCTCGACGGTGAAATCGATCCCCTTGAGCACGTGGTGGTCGCCGAACCACTTGTGCAGGCCCTTGATTTCCAGAATTGGTTTGCCGGTCATGAGAGTTCCTTTCCGGGTCAGTTGGATCGCGCCAAGTGCTTTTCGAGGCGCCCTGCTAGGAAGGTGCCGGGGTAGATCAGGACGAAGTAGATGAAAGCTACTGCCGTCAGGATTTCGAAGGGGCGGTAGTATGTAGAAGACAGCAGGCGGCCTTGGTACATCAGTTCATGCACCGAGATCACCGAGGCCAGCGAAGACATCTTGGCGACCTCGATCACACGGTTTGTAAAGGCCGGCAGCATGCGCTTGATCACCTGCGGCAGGATCACGCGGCGCATGGCCTGCGCGCGGGTCATGCCAATGGCAAGCGCAGCCTCCATCTGGCCGCGATGGATCGACTTGATGCCGCCGCGGAAGATCTCCGAGGCATAGGCCGACGTGTTGAGGGTCAACCCGAGCAGTGCTGCGGCATATGGGCTGAGCTGCACGCCGACGAGGATCGGAAAGGCGTAGTAGAACCAAATCAGTTGAATCAGCACCGGTGTGTCGCGGAAGAGTTCGACATAGACGAGGCCGATGCCGCGGATCCAGCCGCTGCGTGCCAGCCGTGCCTGAGCCAGCAGGAGGCCACCCGCGAGGCCAATGACGATGGAGGGGATCCAGATCTGGATGGTGACCCAGAGCCCGCGCAGCAGGACGATCCAATTGTCGGTGACGATGCTGAAATCAGGGACGTAGTTCATTATAGCATCCTCACTGGTAGGCCGTCAGCCGGGCTTCGGCGAGGCGGGCGAGCTGACTGGCTGTAACCAGCAGCACGAGGTACATCAGCGCGATGGTCGTGTAGACTTCGAGCGGGCGGAAGGTCTCAGCGTTCACCAACATTGCCTGGTAGAGCAAGTCTGCGTAGGCAAGCGTCGACGCCAATGCCGTCGTTTTCAGCAGCTCGAAGCTTCTTTCGATGAATGGGGGCACCATACGAGAGATAGCCTGTGGCAAGACCACGCGGCGCATGAGCGCGAAATGGGTCATGCCAAGCGCCCGACCGCCTTCCCACTGGCCGCGCTCGATCGAGACGATGCCGCCTCGGAAAACCTCGGCATAAAAGGCGCCAGATTGAGTCGACAGCGCCAGAACTGCGGCGAAATAGGGATCGAGGCTGATGGCCAGCATCACCGGCAGCGCGTAAAAGAACCAAAAGAAGTGAACAATGGGCGGTGTATTCCGGTAAAACTCGATGAAGACAAGCGACGGGATATTCAGCCACTTGCGTGTCGAGAGGCGCATCATCGCGAGGACAAGTCCGACGAGGACGCCCAGCACGATCGAAACAGCGGCGATCTTGACGGTATTGAGCATTCCCAGTGCGAGCATGTCGAAACGCTCAAGAACCGGGCCAAAATCCCAAGAGTAGTCCATGTAACGGCTTTCGTTAGGTCAGAAGGGGTGCGGACCTGCCGTCTGGTGGCGGGTCCGCACTTGGCCTTACCAGTCTTCCTTGACCAGACCGGGGATGCCGGTGGGATCAATGTCCTTGCTCGCGAGGTAAGCACCGAAAAGCTCATCCGGGACACCGTCGGCGTAGAAATCGGCGAAGGTGCTATTCACCCAATCGAGGAAAGCGGTGCTGTCCTCCTGACGCATGCCTGCCGAAGTTGCGACCGGGTTTACCGGCTCTGGCAGAAGCACCTTTCCAATCTTCAGACGAGAATACTGCACCACCAGTGCCGGATGAAACTGAACAACCGCATCGATGCGGCCTGCAGCGAAGGCAGCGATAGCTTCGTCGTTGGACGAAAAACGGTTAATCTGCGCCTCTGTCATCATCTCGGTCACATTGCGGTCGAGCGAGGTTCCAAGAGTGACGCCAATGCGGGTCTCAGGCGTGTTGAGTTCATCCCAGGTTTTCGCCTCGGAGTCCTCTTTCACCAGCGCGCCCATGGCGTAGTAGAACAGGGGGTTCTCCGGGAAGGAGAGCGCCTTCTTACGCTCCTCTGTGGGGTCGAGCACGAACATGATATCGAACTGATTGGCCTGCAGACCGGCCACGGCATTGGCCCAGGAAGTCTCGACAGGGACCATCTCCACGCCAAGCTCATCAGCCATGCGCTGGCCCATGGCAACGCCAACGCCTGTCCACTGTTCTGACATCGGGTCCTTGTAGAACCACGGCTCGGCAGATGCGACGCCGATGCGCAGCTTACCGGAGTCTTTGACTTGCGCCATGGTGCCGCCGTCCTGAGCACGAGCCATTGGCGCGAGCGCCGTCGCAGCCGTGGCGGTGAGAATGAAGGTACGTCTTTTCATTTCTATCTCCTGTTGGAACTGACCTTCTGCACCTCAATCGAGGAGACGAAGGCCATGGTTTTATCGAGCCCGCGGCTCATGTGGTCGCGGATCTCGTCCTTCATCCGCTCGCAGCTGTTTCCCAGTGCAAGGCGGACGTAGTCGTCGTGGCTTTCCCGTTTGGGGCCAGTGATGCCGTGGGCGCGGTGGTGTGCCGCCCAGTAGAGCTGCAGACGGGCGCGGATGCCGCTCCAGCTCGACAGCAGGATGCTGTTGCCGCACGTCTCGTAGGCGAGGCCATGAAGATCGAGTTCGGCGTCAATGGAGCGAATGTCGTCGCCGGCGTCGATGGCCTCGGTGAGCGCCGCATGTCGCGCTATGAGCGCCGCGTGGAAAGCCTCGTCGCGCCGCTCCCAGATCTGCTCAAAGGCGAAGATCTCGAGGCAAATGCGCATGGAGTAAATGTCGTCAATGTCGGCCGAGGTGAGTTGCAGCACCCGCGTACCTGTATAGGGAACAGTGACGAGCAGACCTTCGTCTATCAGATGCCGCATTGCTTCGCGCATCGGCCCCCGGCTCACGCCGAAGCGAATAGCGAGTGCCGTTTCCGTCACCGCCTCCCCTGGCTCGAACTCGCCCGACAGGATGGCGTCGCGCAGCAGACTGCCGAGCTGGGCGCCCATCGTTTCTCGCTTAATCATGCCGGTCATCGTGAGCTCTTTTGGTGATTCCATGATGTAGATTGTCTACAATGTTTGCAGGCACAGCCGAAGCGTTTTTGATTGGAGATTGTCTACAAAGCCTCGATAGCCTCATTATCGCACATAATTTAGGCGTTTTTTGCGGAACCTTGCCGAATGCGCATGCTCAACCGCGTCAAACCTCCGCGTCGGACGCGGCTATGGCGACCTTTGCATCATGAAGCGCATTGTTCCTTCATCGCGCCCCGAACAGCCGCACGGTTACGACTCTGAGGAACGCCCTCCTTGCATTGCGGCGGATTCCCATGTGTCTCCGCTCTCACTTCCGCAAAGCGCACCCTCGTGTTCGCGACTGCAGCGGAGCCCTGTGTGATCAGGGTTGGCACAGCCTGCACCGTGGGCTCATTGCGCACTTCGAACCGCCGCGGCGTCCTGTGATATGCTGCCATGGTCAACGTCGGGTTGTCGATGTGGGAGGGCGTGGCGGATCGGAGGATCAGTCATGGA
>JARRIY010000076.1:0-21927 GCA_037379985.1 Maritimibacter sp. | reverse complement strand
GGCGCAATCGGCCACACGCGGCTTGACGACGATGCTGCCCTCAGGCGAAACGGTAGAGGTCGGCAAGCTGCTGTCCAGCCGCTTTGGCCCGTTTATCTTTCAGATTGCCACCACAGCCAGCGATGCCAATCGCTTTGCCATTCGGGTTGCGCGGGCTGTGACGGGCCGCAAGAAGATTCTGGTTTTCGATGGCTGCTATCACGGTGCGGTCGATGAAACTCTGGTCGATTTTGAAGACGGTAAGACGGTGCCGCGCAAGAACCTGCTGGGCCAGGTTGTCGATGTCACCACGACCACCGTCAGCATCCCGTTCAACGACCTCGACGCCCTGAAATCCGCGCTGGAGACCGGCGAGATTGCCGTTGTTCTGGCCGAGCCAGTGATGACGAATTGCGGCATGATCCTGCCGGATGATGGCTATCTGACCGCGCTGCGCGAGTTGACCCGCGCCACGGGCACCTTGCTTCATATCGACGAGACCCACACGATTTCGACCGGCCTTGGCGGCTACACCGCCGTGCACGGGCTTGAGCCGGATATCTTTGTGGTTGGCAAGCCCGTCGGGGGCGGCGTGCCGGTGGCGATTTGGGGCATGTCGAGGGATGTGGCGCAGGCGCTGAGCGATATCCGCGCCAAAATGAGCGGGATCGGCCATTCCGGTATCGGCACCACCCTTTCGGGCAGCACGCTGCAAATTGCATGCCTGCGCGCCTGCCTGTCCGAGGTCATGACAGCAGAGGCCTATGAGGTGATGAACCGCCATGCCGACCGGCTGGAACAGGGCTTCACCGACGCGATCCGCGCCGCCGGGCTGCCCTGGCATGTCAGCCGCGTTGGCGCGCGGCTGGAGATCGTCTTTTCTGCCACCCCGGTGCGTAACGCAGAAGAGGCGCGCGCGGCGGCGATTGATGACATTCAGCACGCTTTGCATATCGGCCTGCTCAACCTAGGCTACCTGGTAACACCGTTTCACAACATGGTGCTGGTTGCGCCGACCACGACGGAAGCACAGATCGAGGGGCTGCTTGGCGCCTTTGAACAGGTGCTTGCCCGTCTTATCGGACAGGAGGCCGCGTGATGACCGAGACCAGACCGACCGAAGCCGCCTCGATCGAAGAGGCAGAGGCATTCCTTGCCAAACACCCCGATATCTCGGCCTTCGATCTTGTGTTGATCGACCCGAACGGGATCGCACGCGGCAAGATCATCCGTCGCCATGAACTTCTTGGCCTTTTCAAGTCCGGTCGGCGTCTGCCCGGCTCGATCCTTGGGCTCGATGTTACGGGCGAGGACGTGGATGAGACCGGGCTGGTCTGGGATGACGGCGATGCGGACCGGATTGCCTGGCCGATTGCCGGATCGCTGGTTGAACTGCCCTGGACCTCGCCCAAACGCGGCGAAGTCCGCGTCAGCCTCTATGAGCTTGATGGCACACGCATGGGGGCTGACCCGCGCCATGCGCTGTCGCGTCAGATCGAGGCGTTTGGCAAGATCGGGATGATGCCCGTGATGGCCTTTGAGCTGGAATTCTACCTACTGGATGCCAATCGTGACGCCCAAGGCCGCCCGCAACCCGCGCGGATGCCGATCACCGGTGATCTGGTGCAGGCCAATCAGGTCTACAGTCTGGACCCGCTCGACAATATGGAAGGCTTCATCGCCGAGCTTTATGCCCATGCCGAGGTGCAGGGCTTGCCGGTCGAGACTATGATCTCGGAATATGCGCCCGGCCAATACGAGCTGACCCTGAGGCACCGCAACTCTGGCCTGCGCGCGGCGGATGATTTGATCATGCTGAAACGGCTGGTACGCGGCCTCGCGATCCGGCACGGGATGCGCGCCAACTTCATGGCCAAACCGTTTTCCGGGCGCTCTGGCTCTGGCATGCACCTGCACACCAGCCTTGCGAATGATGCGGGCGAGAACCTGATGGCCGACACGGGTGAAGAGCTAACGCCGCTGCTGCTAAACGCGGTGGCAGGGCTGCAGAAGAACATGGCAGAATCGATGCTGCTTTTCGCGCCCAACATCAATTCGTGGCGTCGGTTCGGCAAGAACAGCTATGCGCCCACCGCCGCAACATGGGGGCGTAACAACCGCAGTGTCGCCATCCGCGTGCCCGCCGGGAACCCCGCCAATCGCCATATCGAACACCGCACCGCCGGTGTCGACGCCAACCCCTATCTGGTTGCGGCGGGCGTGCTTGCCGGGATGTATGAGGGCATACAGAACAAACTCCTCCCCGATGCCGAAGCCACCTCCTATGACGCAGAGAGCGACTATGTTTTGCCAAAAGACTGGGCGGCGGCAATCGCGCTTGCGTCAGGGTCGACCTTCGTCAAAGAGGCTCTGGGCGAGAAGATGGCGCATGTGTTCCTGGCTCTGCGGCAATCGGAATACGATCGCTTCATGGCCGAGGTCACGTCTGAGGAATTCGACTATTTCGGCAACACGATCTGACAGGACAACCTGATGCGAGATATTTCGACCCAGCATCAACAGATCTACCAAGCCCTGCGCGAGCAGATTATTTCGGGGCAGTTCGCGCCGGGCACAAATGTGAATGCCCGTGGCATCAGTCAGATGATGGATGTGGGACTTATGCCTGTGCGCGGCGCGATCACGCAGCTGGTCGGGGAACGCGCGCTTGAGGTTCAGCGCAATGGGCGCTTCTGTGTTCCGGCGCTGACCCGCCATCGGTTCGACGAGTTGATGCAGGCCCGCCGACAGCTTGAACCGCTTTGCGCCATGCGCGCCCTGCCATCCATGACGCCAGAGAAAATCGCCAAGATGGAAGCCTGCGACCAGCGCATGAACCATAGCTACACCACAGGCGACGCCGGTGCCTATATGCGGGAGAATTACAAGTTCCACTTCACGCTTTACAGATCCGGCAGCTCGGAAGTGCTCGTGCCGCTGCTGGAAAGTGTCTGGATGCAGTTTGGCCCCTTCATGCGCAGCGTGTTCAAAATGGAAGAGAAATCCGACATCGTGGACAAGCACCAGATGACCCTCGAAGCGATCCGGCGCGGTGACGCCGAAGCGCTCGGGCTGGCCATCCAAGCGGATATTGCAGACGCGGTCCATCTGCTCAGACAGACACTCGACGACAGGCCCGACGCGGATGCTGCCGCCGGGGCGGACGACCCGGAAGCTATGAGCAACGGCTGACCATCAGGCGGTTTTCACGCGCGAATTCCTCAAGCGCCTCGCCCATGACATCCCCACCGTGGTTGCCTTGTCTGCCATCATATCTACCGCCAGCATCAGGCAACGCCCGCGCTCTCCACCAAATCCGGATACATCAAATCGCTTGAGAGGTTTCTGAGGACGGCCCAGAAATCCGGTAAAGGCCCCGTTTTCCGGTTGTTTTCGTTGCTGACACCTTATTTTGATGGCTTCAACCCCAGCGAAAGTGTCTTCGGAGGGAGGATTCCTGGGCCACGCATTCTCTGGCACGCCTGGGCCGCGGCAAAGGGCATCACATTCTCCGAGATGCCCCGCCCCTCAATCTGGAGCACCTCACGGCCCCCGCGTGACAGTAACCGATATTTTACGGCGGCACCCTCAGTCTATGGCAGGCTCACGCTCAGCCCATTATCAACCAATGACTGGATCGGGCTGAGATCACTAACCTGCGTTCCGTCAAGATAGAGAGTCTCAAGCGCTGTGAGGCCAGCCAGAGCGCTGATGTCACTTACCTGCGTAGATGAAAGATCGATACTCTTGAGGGTGGAGAGATTGTGCAGGGCACTGATGTCGCTGATCTCTGTGCTGCTGAGACTAACATGCTCCAGCGCTGTGAGGCCGCTCAGAGTATTGATGTCACTGACCTGCGTTCCGTCAAGATAGAGAGTCTCAAGCGCTGTAAGGCCAGCCAGAGAGCTGATGTCACGAACCTGCGTATATGCAAGATCGATACTCTTGAGGGTGGAGAGATTGTGCAGGGCACTGATGTCGCTGATCTCTGTGCTGCTGAGATTAACATGCACCAGCGCTGTGAGGCCACTCAAGGCGCTGATGTCACGAACCTCTGTTAGCCTGAGATTAACAACCTCAAGCGCTGTGAGATCGCTCAGGGCGCTGATATCGCTGACCCGTGTCGAGGAAAGGTAGATACTCTTAAGCGCAGTAAGCCCGTTCAAGGCGCTGATATCACTGACCTCTGTGTTGCAGAGACTAATATGCTCCAGCGCTGTGAGACCGCTCAGAGCGCTGATGTCACTGACCGCAGCATAGTCAAGATCGATGCGCTCAAGCGTGGAGAGAGCGCTCAGGGCGCTGATGTCGCTGATGGGGCCTAACAGATCAATGAACTCACTACCCGAATAGGATAGTGATCGCAGGTCTTCTTGCATATCTGGATTGTCTGCAATCAACTGCGATCTGACAGCCTCAAAATCATCACCTGCGAAAGCAGTGTTGGACTGCAGAAAAAGCCAAACCATCGCCACAAAAAAATAGCGTAGTGAACGCGCCATATTGAAAATCTCCAATGAGTAATTCCTAGAAAAAACGGCTTTGAAACAAGCCCATAAGTGTTCTTAAGTCTTCAGGCTATATAGACTTTTTTCATAGTCAATGGGACATGTGATCATCCCCGGTTGAGTGGTCCAGATCGATTGTCAGCGCAGGGCCGTGCTTCAATGGCTCACGGGCGACACAGCAAACGCTCTGCGGTCGTCAGGTAATGCCCGTGTTCGCATCGGCAAGCGCGCCAAGCGACCTGAAATTGACCGCCCGAGGGGAACGCGAACGCCCTCCACCTCAGCTTTGTTAGGAAATTCCGCCCATCGCCCCCTCAGCGCCGAGAACGAGCCGGGGTTACAGCCCCAGCACGTCCAGCATGTCATAGGCGCCGGGTTTCTGCCCCACGCCCCAAAGCGCGGCCTTCAGCGCGCCACGGGCAAAAAGCGCCCGGTCGCTGGCAACATGGCGCAGAGTGATACGCTCGCCTTCGCCAGCGAAAATCACATCATGCTCGCCAATGATATCGCCGCCGCGAATGGCGGAATAGCCGATATGCCCGGCCTCGCGCGCGCCGGTAATGCCATCGCGGCCCCGGTCGGCCATGGCATCGTGATCCACGCCCCTACCCTCGGCAGCGGCTTCGCCCAGCATCAGCGCGGTGCCCGACGGCGCATCGACCTTATGTTTGTGATGGGCTTCGACGATCTCGATATCAAAGCTTTCATCCAGCGCGGCGGCGACCTTTTTTGTCAGCTGCACCAGCAGGTTGACCCCAAGGCTCATATTCCCCGCCCGCACGATAATGGCGTGGCGCGCGGCGGCGTCGAGCCGAGTGATATCTTCGCCACTCAGCCCGGTGGTGCCGATCACATGCACGGCGCGGGCCTGCGCGGCAATGTCAGCCAGCGGCACGGTCGCGGCAGGCGCGGTGAAATCAATCACCGCCTGCGCCTTGGCCATGGCTTCCAGCGGATCGTCGGTCACGGTCACGCCCAGCGCAGCGCCGCCCATGGCTTCGCCAATATCGCGCCCGATCCAATCGTGGCCCGGACGTTCCAACGCCCCCACCAGCCGAGCCTTCGGGCTTTCATTCACCACTTTCACCAGCATCTGCCCCATCCGGCCCGATGCCCCGTTGATCACGATACCTGGCAAGTCGCTCATTTCCGCCTCCTGTTTGGCTCACATCTATGCGCTGTTGCACCGTCAGGCAATCAGGCTTAGAGGGGCAATATGGCAAAGAACCGTTTTGATCCCGGCGAGGGCCCCTCGCAACGACAGCTCCGCGTTGGCGAGCTGATCCGGCGTACCATCAGCGACGCGCTGATGCGCGGCGAAATTCATGATCCCGACCTGAACCGCATGTCGATCACGGTGGGCGAGGTGCGCGTGTCGCCCGATCTGAGAATTGCCACCGCCTATGTGATGCCGCTGGGCGGGAAAAACCAAGCCGAAGCCGTGAAGGCGCTGGCTCGTAACAAGCACGAGCTGCGGCGGCTGGTTGGCAAGGTGACCACTCTGAAATTCACCCCCGATCTGCGCTTCATGATCGACGAAACCTTCGATCAGATGGATGCGACCCGCAGGCTGTTTTCCGATGAGACCGTGCAGCGCGATCTGAGCCGGGATGACAGCGACGAAGAATGAAGCTGCGCGCGCTCATATGGCTGGGGGCCATGCTGAGCGGCCTCGTGTTGGCAGGTACGGCCCGCGCCGTGAACTGCGAACAGATCAGTTTTGATGGCAATTCCTATACGATCTGCGATGTCACTGCCGGGGAAGATCTGCGCCTGTTCCTGCGCGATGATAGCGGCGCGGTGATGGGCGGCTTTGCGGCGCTGAACAGCGAACTGAACGGCGCGCTCGCCTTTGCGATGAATGCCGGCATGTATGATCCCGAGCTGAACCCGGTCGGGCTCTATATCGAAGATGGTGAGCAGCTCAAACCAGCCTCGGATGGGGGCGGCTATGGCAATTTCGGGCTGCTGCCCAATGGCATCCTGTGCATTTCCGATACGATCCGGGTCTGGGAAAGCGCCGCTTGGGCTGAGGCCGCGCCCGACTGCCACTATGCCACGCAATCCGGTCCGATGCTGGTGATCGGTGGCAAATTTCATCCGGAAATTCGCGAAGGCTCCACCTCGCGGCTGATCCGTAACGGGGTTGGCAGCAGCGCCGATGGCAGCCATGCGGTGTTTGCCATCGCCAATCAGCCGGTGAATTTCTACGATTTCGCCCGGCTGTTTCGCGATCATCTGCACCTGCCCGACGCGCTGTTTCTCGATGCCAATATTTCGCAGATCTATGCCCCGTCTCTGGGGCGTCGGGATTATGGCCCACAGATCGGCCCGATGATCGGCGTGGTTGACGCGACAGGCGGCAAAGGCTAGCAGGCCAGGCTCAACACACTATGAGGGTCGCAGGATGGCACGCAGGAAAAAGGGCCGTGATGTGCATGGCTGGCTGGTCGTGGACAAGCCCGCCGGGATCAGCTCCAACGCCGTGGTGAACAAGGTTCGCTGGGCCTTTGATGCGAAAAAGGCGGGCCATGCGGGCACGCTCGACCCGGAAGCCACCGGCGTGCTGGCCGTGGCCCTTGGCGAAGCCACCAAGACCGTGCCCTATATCACCGACGCGCTGAAGGCCTATCGCTTTACCGTGCGGCTGGGTCAGGCGACGAATACCGATGATGGCGAAGGCGAAGTGATCGCCAGCTCTGAGGCCCGCCCGACGGATGACGAGATCGCCGCCGCACTGGGGCAGTTTACCGGCGACATCATGCAGGTGCCGCCGAAGTTTTCAGCCGTCAAAATCGACGGCGAACGGGCCTATAAGCTCGCCCGCGACGATGAGGAATTCGAGATCGCCGCCCGCCCGCTCTGGGTGGAAGAGCTGGTGCTGATCGAGCGCCCCGATGCCGATCACGTGGTGCTGGAAATGACCTGCGGCAAGGGCGGCTATGTGCGTGCCATCGCCCGCGATCTGGGCGAGGCTCTGGGCTGCCATGGTCATGTCGCCACCCTGCGCCGCATCTGGTCCGGCCCGTTTGACGCCGAAGATGGGGTGAGCATGGATCTGGTAGAAGAGCTGGCGAAAAGCCCCGAGCTCGACCAATATCTGCGCCCCCTGGAAGAGGGGCTGGACGACCTGCCCGAACTGCCCGCCACCCATGAAGGCGCGACGCGCCTGCGCCACGGCAATCCCGGCATGGTGATCGCGTCAGATGTGGAATATGGCGACGAGGCTTGGGCCAGCTTTGAAGGCAAAGCGGTGGCCGTGGGGATTTACAAAGCCGGTGAGCTGCACCCGGCGCGGGTGTTTAATCAGTAGCGCAACGATATCGGTCAACGCAGCGCATAGCTCACATACCCCGCCCCTCCCCCCGGGAGGGCGTTTGGCGATGCCATGAAAAACTGATCGGGCATGGATTTTTTGATCACTGCATTCAGCACATTCTCGGCACAGCGCCCACCCAGGGTCGGGCGTCGCCCGTTCTCTAAGCTGATCAGCTAGGCTGCGTGCCGAAGGGCACCGAGCCCCCTAATCAATCACCTTCAACACCGGCTCACCCAGCTCCGGCGCGTCGCCAATCCGATAAGCGGCCAGCACTTTGGCTTCGGCGGCATCGGCTTCGGCCTCGCTATCGGCATGGATCAGGCAGAGCGGGTCGCCCGCTTCAACGGCACGGCCCAGCTCGACTAGGCCGGTTAGCCCGACGCCCGGATTGATCACATCATCGGCCCGGCGCCGTCCGCCGCCCAGCTCGACCACTGCCAGCCCCACATCGCGGGTTTCAATCGCGGCGATATGGCCAGCGCTCGGAGCGGAAACGGCGCGGGTCAGTTTCGCCTTGGCCAGGTAATTTCCGTGGTTTTCAACGAAATCCGCAGGGCCACCAAGGGCCGTGACCATCTGGCCGAAAATCTCTGCTGCTCTGCCGCTGTCGAGGATGTCACTGGCTTTAGCCAGCCCGGCGGCGCGGTCAGCACTCAGCCCGGTCACCGCGAGCATTTCACCGGCCAATGCCAGCGTCACCGCTTCCAGCCGCGCATCGCGATGGGCGCCGGTCAGAAACTCGACCGCATTCACCACTTCCAGCGCATTGCCAGCCGCACTTGCCAGCGGCTGGTTCATATCGGTGATCAGCGCGTTACAGGCCACACCCGCTTCGCGCGACACGCCGGTGATGCTGTTCGCCAGCTCCACCGCGCGATCAAAGCTGTCCATGAAGGCGCCATTACCGGATTTCACATCCATCACCAGCGCATCGAGTCCGGCGGCGAGCTTTTTCGACAGGATCGAGGCGGTGATCAGCGGCACGCTTTCCACCGTCGCCGTTACATCGCGGGTGGCGTAAAAGCGTTTATCGGCCGGGGCCAGCGCGGCGGTCTGGCCGATGATCGCACAGCCGACCTCGCCCACCACCTTGCGAAACAGATCATTGTCGGGCTGGCTGGTATAGCCCGGGATGGTATCCATCTTGTCGAGCGTACCGCCGGTATGGCCCAGCCCCCGGCCCGAAATCATCGGCACATAGCCGCCCGCCGCCGCTACGATGGGCGCGAGCATCAAGGATACGTTATCGCCCACCCCGCCGGTGGAATGCTTGTCGACAACCGGCCCGGGCAGGTCCCAGCGAAACACATCGCCGGAATCGCGCATCGCCAGGGTCAGCGCGGCGGCCTCCTCATGGCTCATGCCTTGAAAAAACACTGCCATGGCAAAAGCAGACACTTGCCCTTCGCTGGCCGTTTCGGTGGCAATGCCATCGACCATCGCGGCAATTTCTTCGCGGCTCAGCACCTTGCCATCGCGTTTGTGACGGATGATTTCCTGTATCAGCATCTTGGCTCTCCTTACCGTCACTTTGACCCTTTGGACAAATTTCGCAAGGGCCATTGCTTGCCATTTTTATCCGAAACCGCCACAACCGGCCCATGATTACCCGCGAGCATATCAAAGACGACGCGCCGTCCACTGCGATTTATTCGGATTGCGAGCGGTATCGCTATATGCTCACCCGGGTCTGGGAACCAGCGGGCGAACGCGCCCTGTTTGTGATGCTGAACCCCTCAACCGCCACCGAAGTGCAGAATGACCCGACGGTCGAACGCTGCGAACGCCGGGCGCGGGCGCTGGGATTTGGCAGTTTTCGGGTGACGAATATCTTTGCCTGGCGCGATACCGACCCGAAAAAGATGCGCGCCGCTGCCGATCCGGTGGGGCCGGAAAACGATGCGGCGATTGCCGAAAGCGCGGGCTGGGCCGATCAGATCATCTGCGCCTGGGGCACCCATGGCGAACATCTGATGCGCGGTCCGGCGGTGGAAAGCCTGCTGCGCGGCACGGGCCTGCCGCTTTATCATCTTGGGCTGACCAAAGCGGGCCACCCGAAACACCCGCTTTATATCAGCTATCAGAAACAGCCGGAGCTTTGGGGCTAAGCTCGCTCAACCACCAAAGACGTCATCCGTGACATCGATATAGATATCGGCGTCGGTTGCACCGGGCGCACCGCGCAGCACGGCAACCGTTTCGCCATTCACTATCACCAGCCCATCCTGCCCGTCCTCAGAGGGGCCAACCGAAATCTCTGGACCGCTTTTCACAATATCGGGGTTCAGGCTGATGCGCAGAAAATCCTCGCCCGGAGTGAAATCTGTGATCTCGGCAGCGCCACTGCCACTCCACGCATCGAAATAGACCCAGAAGGTATCTAAAATCCGTAATCTCGGCCGCGCCGCTACCGCTCCCCGCATCGAAATAGACCCAGAATGTATCATTGCCTTCGCCGCCCTCGGCCGTGTCAGCACGGTCCATGATCAGCATGTCATTGCCGGCCCCGCCCGATAGCGCGTCGGCCTCATTATCGATATGCCAGTCAAACCGGTGCCGTTCCCAGGCGACCTCTTGTTCCAAGCGGCCAAGATGGTCGATCACATCATCGCCGTCGCCACCCGACAGCGTATCTGCCCCGTAGCCGCCGCTGATCTGATCATCGCCACCGCCGCCATCAATAATGTCGTCTCCAGGTGCATCGCCGCCACTGGCGCCATGTTCGCCGCCATAGATCACCTCATCTGCGGCCCCACCCTGAATGGCATCATTTCCAGCACCGCCATCCAGCCAGACCGGATTATCATCGCCGCCGCTCAGCTCGTCATCGCCCGCCCCGCCGAACAGCGCCGCCGCGCCTTCGCGGGGTATCGCTTGCCAACATCGGCGTTCCGTCCCGCGTGTTGAGTGCACCCTCGCCGGTCCCGGCCAAACCATCATCCACAGCGGAAAAGCTATTATCATCGCCGGTCTGTTCGATCTGCTCCGGCTCATCGCCAAATTCCGCCAGATAGCCACTGCCGAAATTGAAATCCGTCTCGCTCTCGAGCCGTTGCTGCAGCAGCCCGGGATCTGCCGCATAAGGATAATCCCCTGATGGATCAGTGGTCGGGTCAAGAATGGTATCACCATCGATAGGATCGTTGTTGATCGGGTCGTCGATGGAATCGTTCTGCGGCTGAAGGATCACGCCACCATCCGCATCATCACCCTGACCGCCGCCCTGATTATTGGCCTCATCGCCAGCATCGTTTTGCGGTGTCAGCAAATCGCCGCCATCACCGGCGCCGGTGCCAGCCGACATATCGGCATCCTCATTCACCGGATCATCCGATTCAGCGCTATCACCGTCTCCACCGACGAACAAATCCGCCAACAAGGCAAGGGGCAACAGCCCCAATATGAGGAATGAAAGGATCATCATCAGCCCCCGCAAACAGGCAAGGATAGGCTAGCATGACTGTCTCCAAATCCGAAAAAGATAGTAGTGAAAATTGGAGTTTGTTTCCAAATTCAACCATGTGAATTGCGCTTTTGTCTTTTCCTCTCAGCCTCCTGCGCGATAGGGTCTGGCGAACAGAAAAAGGGGGCGGCCATGTCAGACGGTGCAGAAACCAGCGAAGCAATCGCCGAGGAGCTGACCCGGCTGAGTGCAGCGCTCGACCGGCTCAACGATCACCGCTATTTCAAGCTGCAAAGCTCGCTTTGGCGGGTGGCGCTGTTCAATCTCACCCGTGGGCTGGCTTTCGGTCTTGGCTCGGTGGTGGGGGCAACCATTCTGGTGGCGATCCTGATCAAGCTGCTCGGCTCGATGGATTTCATCCCGGTCATTGGCGATTGGGCCAAGCAGATCGTCGAGCAGATCCAGAGTGGACCATCTCCAAGGGCCCTGCTGGACGACATCCCGGCTTGTGCCATCAACCCTTAATCCGTGAAGGAGACCCCGATGTCGATTACGCCGGAAGAAAAAGCCCGCCTGATGAAAGAATTCGCCACCAAAGAAGGCGATACCGGTTCGCCGGAAGTGCAGGTGGCCATCCTGACCTCGCGCATCACCACGCTGACCGAGCATTTCAAAACCCATAAGAAAGACAACCACTCGCGTCGTGGTCTGCTTATGATGGTTGCTCAGCGTCGTAAGCTGCTGGACTACACCAAGGCCAAAGACGAAGCCCGTTACCAGGACCTCATCAAACGCCTCGGCATCCGCCGCTAAGGCAGGACGCTTTGGAATTCAAACGCCCGTGCAAAAATGCGCGGGCGTTTTTCGTTTGGGGGGACTGTCGCGCCGGTCATGATGCGCGCCTGCGGATCGCGTGCAGCTCTGCACCGACATCAATCTCATCGGGCTGGCTCAGCGCCCAGTGAACATCGGCGCGCGACAGCCCGATATCGCGCAGCAGATCCTGATCGAGCTCCAGCATCTGGCGATAGCCGACACGGTTGATCCGGGCCTGATAGCGGGCGCGGATTCTGTCGCGAAATCGGCGGAGCAGCATGCGGGTCGAGATATGACCCAGCATGGTGGTTCTGTTCGTATCTGTCGTCATTGTCTTCTCCTGACCTGAATGGTGTTCGGGAAGACCTCCGGAAGTCTGGGGATAGACATACCGCGTCGCAGATGCTTCAATCAAACGAATAGATCTGAACTCATCTATCAGGGATTCTGAAGGCAAGCCATGAACGTTTCCGCCGATCTCCGTCTTCCCCTGCTCGAGCTTGATCTGCTGCGCACGCTCGAAGCGATTGCCCAGACCGGCAATTTCTCCACCGCCGCCAGCACGGTCGGGCGCACCCCATCGGCGATCTCGATGCAGGTGAAAAAGCTTGAAGAGCTGGTCGGGCGGAAGCTTTTTCAGCGCGATAGCCGGTCGGTGCGGCTGACCCGCGACGGCGAGTTGCTGCTCGAACATGCGCGCCGGGTCCTCGCGCTCAACCGCGATATGGTATCCCGTTTCGTTGCGCCCGATCTGGTGGGCGAGGTGCGACTCGGCGCGCCGGATGACGTTGCCGAGCGCTTCATGCCGGGGATGCTGCGCCAGTTCGCCGACGCGCATCCGGGGATCACGGTCAAGGTGGTGGTCGACCGGTCCCACATGATGATCGAGATGCTCGACGCGGGTGAGCTCGACCTTACGGTTGTCACCACAGAAGCCGGGATTCGCGAGGATGTTAGGTCCGAGATCATCTTTCGCGAGCCATTGGTCTGGGCCGGGCTGGCCGGGGGCGTGGCGGTGGAGCAGGTGCCCCTGCCGATTGCCGTCTGGGAACCAAACTGCTCGTGGCGGCGGTACGCGCTCGAGCGTCTCGACGAGGAAGGCATCGCCTATTGCAAGGTGTTTGAAAGCGCCCATGTGACCGGTCAGCGCGCGGCGCTGCTGGCCGATATGGCGGTGGCGCAGCTGCCGCAGAGCTGCATCGGCGGGCCGATTGCCGAGGTGGGTGCGCGCGCCGGGCTGCCGGAGCTGCCGAATTACGCCCTAGGCTTGATGGTGGCGGAGGACCCGAGCGAGGTGGTGCAGGCCGCAGTCGAACATCTGCGCGCGAGTTTTGCGCGGCGCGGCTCCGGCGGGGCCGTGTGACGGCATCGCGCCCGCCCCCGATAGGGACCGGACCGCCCACAACACACCGTCGAATCTGCTTATCTGATACCCTGCAACAGGGTCAGCGCGATGCTCCCGGACGACAATCCGGCGGCATTGGCATTGATTTGCGAGCGGACCAGGAACAACCGGTTCAGCTCTTCCAGTTTGTCCGCATCCGAAAACTGGCTGATTTCACTGTCGCCAAACACCCGGCTTGCCCGGTCACGCATGACGGAAACTTGCTGATCAAGATCCAGCGCCGATGTGCTGGATGGCAGGCCCAACGCGGTCTGGAAAACCTGCACCAAGGGCTTGTTGCCCATGATCGCAAACCATTTTCCGGTATCGGTGTTGTCCGAGCTGGCAATATCGCCCAGTTCACGCTGCATCACCATGGACAGACGCATATTATTGTTCTGCTCACCCACGGCGATTTCAAACTGGTTAGTCTGGAACTTCCCGATGATCTTGTCAGGGAAATCACTCAACTGCGTATTTGGCGGTTCGAGGTCAAAGCCAAAGGCCTCGGTCATCGCCAGATACCGCTTGTCGGCCATACGGTTGGCAAAGCTTTGCGGATCGAGCGAGCCTTCTTCCAGAACCTTCTGGATATAGGCTTTGCTTCCAAGATCATCGCCGAGCCCGAAAGCGCCAAGAGACACCTTGAGCAAGCGATAGTCACTCACCAGATCTTCGGCGGTCTGCACCTCGCCGATATGCTCTTTGAAATATTCAATATCGTTTTTGATATCCGGCGAATTGTTGAAGGTTTCCTGCTGGGATTCCCGTGTTCGTTGCAGGAAATTCCAGCCGGCCATGCCGCCAAAAGGTATGATCGGCTGGAATGCCATAGCTTATGCTCCTGCTGCGGCGGCCATCAGCCGCTCTTCACGTGGCATCAGCGAGCGCAGGGCTTTCAAGGCCTGGTAGTACTGATCGTCAACCAGCGCTTCCGTAGCCTTATCAAGCTGCGCGCGACTGTCGGAATCGGTGAGCACCTGGCTCAGCTGTTCAATCCCGCGCACCAGTTGATGACGCGCTTCATCTTTGTCAGCGTCGCCCGAGAGCACGAGCTGTGCGATATAGCACACGCGACGCACCGGGGTGTTCACTTCTTCCGGATGAATGGCGTCACGCAGACGCAGGATATTTGCATTCGGCGTAACGATCGACAGGCGCGAGCGACGCTCGCCATTCTCGATCACGGCGCCATTGATAAGAACCCGTTCATGGGGTCCGAGTTTCAAAACCAGTCCGCTCATACTGCTGCCTCCACGGTGCTGCGAAGACCGCGCATCACGGCCATGTTGATTTCAAGAAGGGGAAGAACCGTATCTTCACCCTTAAGAACCTTACGGCTGTGCTGGGTGGTGAATTCGGCGAGGTAGAAAATTCTGGCGCGAAGCTCTTGCGGCAGGGTGTTGTCTTTGTCGGCAACATCAGAGGCAAGAATGGTCCAGAGACGACGATTGAGGTGCAGCGCCTGGGCGAGATCGGCAAATCCCATATCACCTTTGTCGGCGGCAGCTTTCAGTCGCTGGGTCACGCGGACGAAGGCTTCGTATTCGGTGCCGCGTGGTGTTCTGATCGGGGCCTTGTTCGTGGCGTAGGCCGTTTTGGCCATATTGAGGGCGTTCACGGGAGTTCCTTCCGGTAACGGTTATGATCAGGTTTTGGTAGGCGGGGCGCCTTTTGGCGCCCCGTCATAGCGTTCCTTAGCGGAACAGCGACAGAATGTTCTGCGGTGCTTGGTTGGCGATCGAGAGCGCCTGGGTACCGAGCTGCTGCTGCACCTGCAGCGCTTGCAGTCGGGCCGAAGCCGCTTCCATATCCGCATCGACCATCGTACCGATACCAGATTTCAGAGCATCGCTCAGCGAGCCGATGAAGTCGTTCTGGATCTCAATCCGGCCAGCAGCCGAACCAAAGGCCGCAGCCGCGTCGATCGAGTTGTTGATCAGCGTCTCGATGTTATCGAGTGCCGTGGCAGCCCCCGTATTCGTTGTAACATCAATGCTGTCCAGACCGAACAGACCACCAGAAGCCGTACCACCAGCGTTACCAGTCGAGGAGAAGGCCAGCGACGAGCCGTCGTTGTCGACCTTCAGCTCCCACGCATCAGTGGTAGAGTTCTGCACCACACGGGTGGTGATATCGGTCAGGCCGGCCGAGTCGATCGCGGTTTTGAGGCCCCTGGCGACATCTTCCATCGTCTCATTTTTGCCGGCGATGTAGTTATACGAGGAACCCCCGATGGTTACCTTGTAGCCATCGCCTTCGGAGACAGCCGCAGCAGTCGAGAAGGAGACTTTTTCAGCGCGCTCACCAATCGAAGCAGCGCTAGCCGTGCCACCCCCAGCGGCGCTCGTATCGCTCGCAGCAACCGACGTGGATTCGAAGGCTTTGGTCGAAGAGATCGTCAGAACGCCGCTGGCGTTGCTGGCCGTGATCCCTTCAAGGCCAAGCCCGTTGATCGAACCAGCGAGGCCGGTAGCAATAGCAGTAACCGTGGTAGCCGACCCGGTATAGGTCACATCCACACCGGCGACGGTAACGGTGGCCGTTTCACTTGCAGTCCAAGTACCAGTATAGGAAACTGTTGCAGTGTTGGCGGTATTCACTACCGCTGCGGCACTGTCAGTGGTGTTGGCAGCCAGACTCGTCCCCGAACCATAGGTACCAGCAGAGGTGCTGAGATCCTGGCGGCTCACGGTGATGTTCGATGCCGTCACAGTCCCGTCCGAAGACCGGTCAAGCGAGGCAAGCACGTTCACATCTTCGGTGCCCTGAACCATGTTCAGACCATTGAACTGGGCGGCGCCAACCACCGTGTTGATCTGATCGCGCAGGGCGGAAATATCGGTTTGCAGTTTGGAGCGGTCAACGTTTTCGTTCTGAGCCGAGACGATTTTTTCTTTCATCTTACCCAGAAGGTCTTGCACGGTTTCCGCCGCTTTCTGGCCCACAGCAACAGTCGACTCCCCCAGCGACAGGCTGTCGGAAATCGCTTTGAAGCCGTTCACATCAGCTTCCATGACCTTCGAAATAGCCCAGACAGCGGAGTTGTCTTTCGCCGTCGCCACCTCTTTACCGGTGGAGATTTGCGATTGGGTCATTGCCAGGTTTTTGTTGATGCCTTTAAGCGTTTGCAGAGCGACCATCGCGCTCGTGTTTGTCAGAATGCTGGACATAAATTCAGTTCCTTCAGTCGTTCGGCGCCGTTTACGCCTTGGTTTGAGGTCCGCCCACTCGGGGCAGGTTCAGAGCCATTCTGACCTCTGCGGATCAATGGTTTCCCAATCCGCGCCACCCCCTCAGGATGCATGAGCAATCTGAGACGGAAGTGCCTAAAGAACAGTGAATAACTGCGCCCGGAATATGTCAGATTTTAGACGAAACGGGGCGGCTATTGTGGCACTGGTAATAGTGGTTAATGCCAGCTTTCCATATAACACTTGCTGACTGGGTATGGAGGCCACCGGGCAAGTCTTGCCAGATGAGGGCAAAAAAAGGGCAAAGCCGTAGGCGGGAATTGCTATGAATTTTAAATAATTTGCGAGGAAAACTGAGCGCTCTATCTCGGATCGGCAAACCCGGCCATTGAATCGCTTCGCCGGGGCTGGGCCTCAGACATCATCACCGTGATTGGATTGGGTTCTCTCCCCCTATCCTCCCGGCACAGGCAGCCCATGAGTTTTTTTGATCAGAGTGCTGGTCCGGTGGCATGCCCAGACCAGAAGCGACTCGCAGATTGCGATAGGCCCATTTGCCCTGCGGCGGGCGACAGCTCTGGGCAGCAAGCCCAAACCCCAATTAGGCGCGGTGGTTCATGTCACTACGGTTGCGAACCAGATTCGACGAGGCGCCATCGCGCCCATAGGTGCGCAGACTGCCCTGATCCTGATTGCTGCCCCGCCTGGCAATCATTTCCAGCCGGGCAGTGGCGGCTTTCAACCCGCGCGCGGCGGCCACCAGCAGCTCCTGATTGCGTTCCGCCTTGCGCTGAACCCGCTTCAATTCGTCCGGCTCCACGTCGGTGCGCGCCAGGCGCTGAAGCAGACGCTCCTTATCCTGCGCAAACCGCTGAAAGCTCCCGATCTCGCCCGCCATAATGGCCGAGCGTTCGGTTTCGAGCAGATCTTCAAGAAGAGAAACGACACTTGCCATACTAAAGAGCCCCATCTGCACGCTCCTTCATCGCTTCAAACAGGCTTTGCGCCAAACCGATGCCGCCCGCATTCACCATGCCACGTGCTTGTTCAAGTCGTAGGAACGAAGAGAACTGCTCTTCGCCCTCACCACCACCAAAGGATTCCGGCATTTTGCCAAGTCCGGCGGCTTTGAGCATTTCTGCCAAAAAATTCGCTTCCAGCTCTTTCGCTGCATCCATCAGCTTTGCGTCGCGCTCATTGACGGCTGGTTTTGCAGCCGGCGAGGCAAGTTGTGAAGCTATGGGCACCGATCCGGCATTCTGCACGGGGGTCATGGCGAATCCCTCAAATTGTTCGCGATTTCCCGCAGTTTCGCAAGGGAGAGTAAAGAATCGGTAACTCCTCGCTGTCATGGTCAGTCGCAACGGAGTCAGAACACCCGGGATATATCATGCAGCTACCACAGTTTGCCGCTATCAAACCGCCTTTGGATGAAAGCTTTATCCGTGCCGCAGAACCGGCGCGCGAATCCAGGGCGGCATCTTCCTTTGAAAATGTCTTCTCCCAAAAGGACAAATCCCCGGCACCGCGGGAGGCACATGCTTCTGCGCCCAGTCGGCGTGATGATGCGCCCAGAGCTGAAGACCGGCGACGCGATGACCGTGCTGCGGTGAGTCGCAAAGCAGATCCCGCTGAGGCAAAATCGGACCCCAAGACCACCAATCAACCGCATGACCGCGCCAATTCGCAAGCAGATTCGCGGGCCGATTCACGGACTGAGGCTCCGAAAGACAGCACGCAAGCAAGCTCAGATGACAGCAAAGCCGGGCAGGCTGGCCGGGGTGACGAACACTCTGACAAGGTCGTCAGGGCAAATTTCGAAACCGATGGCAATGAGCTGAAAGCCGATGCCGACGAGACGGTTTCGACCGAAGGCGAAGCTGAGATTGACACCCAAACGCCCGATCTCGCGGCGCTCGTACCAGCACAAATGGTGGCTTCGACAGAGGCAGAAGCAGCCCCCACAGAGGCGGATGCTGACGGCGAGCTGATCCGTCCGGTCACAGAAAATGCAGGCCGTTCAGGGGGTGAGAGCACCGCTGCCCGTATGGTTGCGGCTGCACAAGCTGGCGCAGATGAGGGTGTGGTACAGGGCGATGCCGGTAAGACCGCGCAATTCGCACTTGCCGATCAGCCCGAAGACGGGAAAGCCGCCGCCAAAGCCGATGGGCCGGTCCAGCCGGACGCGATAGCGGCCAAATCCACCCCCGCTTCCGCAGTAGCGCAGGCCACGAAAGCTGATCCTCAGCTTGCTGGCTTCAGCGCGGCAGCCAACCCGCAAGGCAAAGCCTCTGACAAACAGAGCGTGAAACCTGAGGCAGGTCTGAACGCGAAAGAGGTGTCAGAAGCAAAACCCGATGCATCGGCGACCCAAGACGCGAAAACAATTCCATCAGGGCCGACGCCTGATACCCGGGCTCGGCAAAGCTATATGGCGGCTGCTCAGCAGAGTGCCACCGCAGCCGAACGCTATGAGACCCGTGAAGCCCGCCGCGATGGTGACAATCTGGCACCCGATCCGGCCGCCTTGCGCAGCGAAAGCGCACAGGTGACGACTGCAGCGTCCAAAGCCACAACGGCTATGGCAGCAGATGTAAGTGCCGTGGCGACCCGCAGTGATGCGCCGCAGCCGGGCCAGATGCTTGACCCGGCGATTGGCGGCGTCTCCTCGGCGCAACGCATGCTGCCCGGGCAGGCCACATCGGGCATCCAACCGGCCGTTACCCACCCCAATACGCCGCATAACGTGGCCGCGCAGATCGCGCAGGTGGTCCACAACGCCGATCAGCGCTCAGTGGAGCTCAAGCTGCATCCGGTCGAGCTGGGCAAGGTCAGCATGACCCTCAGCCAGGATGGTGCTGGCGGGATGACAGTTGCGGTCACGGTCGAACGCGCTGACACGCTCAACATGATGCGCCGCAATATCGACATCCTCGCGCAGGAACTGCGCGATCTGGGCTATCAGTCGGTGGATTTTTCGTTCCAGGGCGGCGGTGCCGGTCAGAACGGACAGAACGCTCAGGGCAGTTTCGAGGAGGCCGGTTTTGCAGCCTCCGCCGGGCGCGACTCAGCGCCCGATCTGCCGCAACCCACACCCCAGGCCCAGCCCCGCAGCGGGCAATTGGGCGATTCCATAGATATCCGTCTGTAAGAGACAGGAGAAAACCATGGTTACTTCCGTTACAAATCCCTCTGCCGCACAATCGGCAAACGCCGGATTCGGTGGGGCATCCGGCAAAAACACCGACGACACCGGCGCGGGCACCGATGCCAAAATCGGGTCCGGCACCAATATTTCGTCGGATTTCCAGACCTTCCTGAAGATGCTGACGGCGCAGATCAACAACCAGGATCCGATGGAACCAATGGACAGTACGGATTTTGCCGTACAGCTGGCAACCTTTTCGGGCGTCGAGCAGCAGGTGAAGACCAATGATCTGCTGACCTCGCTGTCATCGGATCTCGCCTCCAGCGATATGACCAAACTGGCCAGCATGGTCGGCATGGATGCCCGCGCCGTGACCGCGGGCCACTTTGACGGCAGCACGCCCATCACCCTGCAATCTGATCCGCCTGCTGGCGCCTATTCGGCCTATGTCGCGGTCTATAACCAATCCGGCACACTGGTGGACCGGATGCCGGTTGATAAGACATCGCAACAAATTACCTGGAACGGGGTCACCTCTGAAGGCACACACCTTGAGCCGGGGAACTACAAGTTCAATCTGGAAAGCTATACCGCGATTGGCGAGCAAATCGACGACAAACAAATGCCGGTTTATTCGGAAATCACCGAAGCGCGGAACGAGAATGGCACCACCATGCTGGTGCTGGCTGGCGGCACCCTGGTTGCGCAGTCAGACATCGACGCACTGCGGATGCCACAACAAATCAGCGCGAACTGACCGGCTGCTGCGCTTAAAGCGCCATAGCCACCGCGACAACTGCGAGCGTGAAGGCGCCGCCCAGCGCGAAATAACCCAGCGCACGCAGGGGGCGGTGATGCACCGTATCCTCCTGCCCGCGCGCCTGACGGATCAGCGCCGCTTCGGCCAGCTCGGGCAGGCGCGGACCAAACCGCGACAGGATCCGCGCCGTGCGGGTCAGATCCGACAGCACCGCGCGCGGACCAATCGATTCGGCGATATAGCTTTCCACCACCGGATGGGCGACTTCCCAGATGTTGATTTGCGGGTTCAGCGACCGCGCCACGCCTTCCACCACCACCATGGTACGTTGCAGCAGCAATAGCTCGGTGCGGGTCTGCATCCCGAACCATTCGGTGACCTCAAACAGGTAATGCAGCAGCCGCCCCATCGAGATCCTCGTGGCATCCATGCCGAAAATCGGCTCGCCTACGGCCCGAAGCGCCCGGGCAAATTCATCCACATCCTGATCGGCAGGCACATAACCCGCCTCAAAATGCACTTCGGCCACCCGGCGGTAATCGCGGCGGATAAAACCAAACAGGATCTCGGCATAAACCCGGCGGGTATATTCATCGATCCGCCCCATGATGCCGAAATCCAGCGCGATGATATCGCCATTGGGGGCAAATTTCAGGTTCCCCTGATGCATATCCCCGTGAAAGAACCCGTCGCGCAGCGCATGGCTGAGGAAAAGCTGCAACACACGGTTGCCCAGATCCTCGGTATCCAGCCGGGCCGCATGGATTTTTTCCAGCTCATTGGCGGCGATGCCTTCGCCCCAGCCCAGGGTCATCACCCGTTTCGACGACAGGCTCCACCGCACCTCGGGCACCACAAAGCCGGGATCATCGGCGGTGTTTTCGGCAAATTCCGACGCCGAAGCGCATTCCAGCCGCAGGTCAAGCTCGCCCAGCACCACGCTTTCGAAATGCGCGACCGTGCACCTGCGCAATCGAGGCCGCGGCAATGCTGTCGGAGAACTCCGAAAACACCTCGTCCACCTTGATGCCCAGCTCATCTTCGATGGTCTTGCGGGCAACTTCGGTGGAAAACGGCGGCAGCTTGTCCTGCAGATAGGTCAGCTGCTCGGCCATCTCCTCGCCCACCACATCGGGGCGGGTCGAAAGGATCTGACCGAATTTGATATAGGCCGGGCCCAGCGCCGTCAGCGCCCGGGTCACCGGGGGCAGCGACGGATCGCCCTTCGCCCCGAGAAAGGCAAAAGGCCAGCTGATCGCCCGGGCCGCCGTGCGCAGCGTCACCGGCGCTTCAACCGCGGCCAGCGCTTCGCCCAGTGCGCCAGTGCGCGCAAAGGTGGCGCCGGTGCGGATCAGACGGAAAATATTGTGAGGACCACGCATCAGATTTTCCACCCAGAATGCAGCGCCGCGATGC
>JARRIY010000075.1:10418-26797 GCA_037379985.1 Maritimibacter sp. | reverse complement strand
CCCCCGTTTCGATAAACTGCACGGCTTCAGCAATCACCAGCGGGTCGATCATCATGAAGGTATGGGTGACGGGCAGCACGATATGATCGCGCATTCCGGCCAGTTTGGTGCTTTCCACCGAGACCTTGCCATCGTCTTCGCCGTCGATCAGAGCGGAAAAGGCCGGGTTGATCGAGCTGTTTCCGGCGATCACCCCAAGCTCATAGGCGGGCAGCCCGGCCGTATTGGCAACCGAGCCCGCTTCAGTGCCAAGCTCCATCCCCGCCGGACCGTTGAGCCATTCAAACGGGGCAAAATCGCCAAGGGTGTAATTGCGGAACTCATCGACAAGCTGCGAGCCGTGATTGGGCGGGGCCAGCATCACCACCCGGCCCATATTGGCGGGCCGGTGATCTTTCAGCCAGACCCGCGCCAGAATGCCGCCCATGGAATGGGTGATGAAATGCGTACGCTTCTCGCCGCATTTCGCGACCGCTGGCGGGATGGCCAGATCGACCAGCTCTTCAATCGGTTTTTTGGTGGAGGGATAGCCGTCATTCACCACCGTGTAGCCAAGCTGGATGAGGGCTTCCTGCATCACCACCAGCGAGGCAGGCGTGCGCGCCAGCCCGTGCAGCAGCACCACGCAATCGCCCGGCTCTGCCGTGGCGGGCAGCGGGGCGAGCGAGAAAAGCAGGGCGAGCGTAGCGCGGAAATTTATCATGGGTCAGAGATAGGCAGATCAGGTGGGGAATGCGAGAGGGCGCCACGTGGTAACGCAGCGCCCAATCGTGTTTCAGGGCCTTTCGGCGAAAACAGGCTTAGTAGGCTTCCTGCATATCGCCCATCCGGGTGATCCGAGCCACCAGCGCACCGGCACCGATGAGGAAGATCACCATCACCGCGAGCCATCCGATCCAGGGGATCAGCGCGATCAGCGCGGCAAGGGCAGCGCCAGCAAAGGCGGCGACGGTGCGTTCAGAGGTGCTGCGCGGGGCGGCGCGGCCAGTCATGCTGACAGCCCAGACACCCAGCACATAGGCACCGACCACATAGCCGCTTACCCCAAGCAAGAGCGCCAGGATCAGCGAGATGGGGATCAGGATCGCGCCGATACCGGTCATCGCCAGCAGCAGGACCGAGCCGACCAGAGCCGAGATGCCGACAAAGCCAACCATGCCGGTTTTCACCGGTTGGGCCAGCGCCCGTTCGCGCAACTTGCCCAGATAGAACGGCGCCACGGCGGCAAAGATCGTGCCCAGAATGCCGATCACCAGCACCCCGCCCAGCCAACCGCGGAACTGCGACATCAGGCTGGGTTTTTCAAAGGTGACATCGCCCGCGTCGAAACTATCCACTTCGTGATAGCTCACACGCGAGTTGTCAGCCACGCTGGCAGGCACGGTGATGCTATCGGGATTGTCGGTATAGATGTCGAGCGCCCCCATCACCTTGGCATGATCGCCCCAGACGACTTCGGCGGCACTCAGTGCCACATCGCCGGAGATCTCGCCATCAAGGGTCACCAGCTCACCGGCCAGAATGGCATTGCCCGCAACCGGCGCGACCAGATCAACATTCTGCCCGGTGGCGCGCAGATTGCCGCTTACCGGTTCGGTGATGCTGATATCCTGGCCCATAACGGTGGCATTGCCCGCAACAGGTCCGTGGAGGTCAACGCCCATCCCGGCCCCATAGAAATTGTCGCCGACCCGGCCATCCATCGTCACATAGCGCCCGGCCATATGGGCGGAGCCTGAAACATCGCTGGTGGCCGTTACCTTGTCGCCCGCAGCGAACAGGTCGGAAACCTCATCACCCGACAGGGTGACAATGCGCCCCGCCAGATAGGCATCGCCGCCAAAGCGCCAATCGGCGTTATCTTCGGCAATGGCTGGCGCGGCGAATGCCAGACAAAGCAGTGGCACAAATATGCGCAACATCTTTCCGTCCCTTCTATAATGTTACTGAGATTAACATAAGGCATTTCGGGCGCGAAGATAAGATGAAGGATGAAAAATCTTTGGGGGGAATTTTGCCGGGGTTTCGTCACCAGGCAGAAGCGCAAAAGAAAAGGGGCCGCGAAAGCGACCCCTTCCCGAATTTATCGCAAGCGGCAGCTTACATCATGCCGCCCATGCCGCCCATGTCGGGCATGCCGCCACCGGCGCCAGCGCCTTCTTTGGCGGGCAGATCAGCAACCATCGCTTCGGTGGTGATCAGCAGGCCAGCGATCGAGGCCGCATCTTCCAGAGCGGTACGGGTCACTTTGGCCGGGTCGATCACGCCGAAGGCGAACATGTCGCCATATTCTTCGGTCTGAGCGTTGAAGCCGAAGGACAGATCATCGCTTTCGCGGATTTTGCCAGCCACGACGGCGCCATCGACACCAGCGTTTTCAGCGATCTGACGCAGCGGAGCTTCCAGAGCCTTGCGCACGATGGTGATACCAGCGCTTTGGTCGGCATTGGCGCCTTCGAGGCCTTCGAGACCTTTGGCAGCCTGAACCAGAGCCACGCCACCGCCGACAACGATGCCTTCTTGCACGGCCGCACGGGTCGCGTTCAGGGCGTCATCAACGCGGTCTTTGCGCTCTTTCACTTCCACTTCGGTCATGCCGCCAACGCGGATAACGGCCACACCGCCAGCGAGTTTCGCAACGCGCTCTTGCAGTTTTTCACGGTCGTAATCCGACGAGGTTTCTTCGATCTGCGTGCGAATCTGAGCGACGCGGGCTTCGATCTCGGCTTTGTCGCCAGCGCCATCGACGATGGTGGTTTCTTCTTTGGAAATCGTGATCGATTTCGCCGAACCCAGCATGTCCATGGTGACGTTTTCGAGCTTCATGCCCAGATCTTCCGAGATCACCTGGCCACCGGTCAGGATCGCGATGTCCTGCAGCATGGCTTTACGGCGATCGCCGAAGCCCGGCGCTTTCACGGCGGCGATTTTCAGGCCACCGCGCAGTTTGTTGACCACGAGGGTCGCCAGCGCTTCGCCTTCCACGTCTTCCGCGATGATCAGCAGCGGTTTTTGCGATTGGATGACCTGCTCAAGCAGCGGCACCATCGGCTGCAGCGACGAGAGTTTTTTCTCGTGCAGCAGGATGAAGCAATCGTCCAGATCGGCGAGCATCTTGTCGGGGTTGGTCACGAAATAGGGCGACAGGTAGCCACGGTCGAATTGCATACCTTCGACCACTTCAACCTCGGTTTCCATGCCCTTGTTTTCTTCGACGGTGATCACACCTTCGTTGCCGACTTTCTGCATCGCGTCCGCGATGAAGCGGCCGATGTTTTCTTCGCCGTTGGCGGAGATGGTGCCGACCTGAGCAACTTCGTCGCTGTCTTTCACTTCACGGGCAGCAGCCTGGATGGCTTCAACGACTTTGGCGGTGGCCAGGTCGATGCCGCGTTTCAGGTCCATCGGGTTCATGCCCGCGGCCACGGCTTTCATGCCTTCTTTCACCACGGCCTGAGCCAGCACGGTGGCGGTGGTGGTGCCGTCGCCGGCTTCGTCATTGGTGCGGGAAGCAACTTCCTTCACCATTTGGGCGCCCATGTTTTCGAACTTGTCTTCCAGTTCGATTTCTTTGGCAACCGACACACCGTCTTTGGTGATGCGCGGGGCGCCGAAGGATTTGTCGAGCACCACGTTGCGGCCTTTCGGGCCGAGGGTGACTTTCACTGCATCAGCGAGGATGTTCACGCCGCTCAGCATCTTGGTGCGTGCGTCGTTACCGAACTTGACGTCTTTTGCCATGCTCATAGCTCCTGTTTAAATTCTGTAAGTATTCCGGTCCGACGATCAGGCGATGATGCCCAGAATGTCGGATTCCTTCATGATCAGCATGTCCTGACCGTCGACGTTGACTTCGGTGCCGGACCATTTGCCGAACAGCACTTTGTCGCCGGCTTTGACGTCCATCGCGATACGGTTGCCGGAATCGTCACGCAGGCCGGTGCCGACGGACACCACTTCACCCTCGGCGGGTTTTTCTTTGGCGCTATCGGGAATGATCAGGCCGCCAGCGGTTTTTTCATCGCTTTCGACGCGGCGCACAAGCACGCGATCTTGCAGGGGAGTAAATGCCATCTTAGAGGCTCCTCAACTCTGTTGTTCAGACTTTTGGCACTCACTGGACGCGAGTGCTAACGGCGCATAGCTAGGCAGCGTTAGGGGACCTGTCAACAGGTGGGATCGTGAAAAATTTCTCGGGGACTAGGCCGGGCGGTCATCCAGCTTGCCCAGATCGTTCAGGATCGGGCAATCCGGCGATAACCGCCCCGGCCAAAACCAGCCCAGCAGATCATCAAATCTGCGGTCTTACATCGGGATCTCGACTTCTGGGTCCGAGGGTTCTGGATCAGAAACCTCAGGCTCGATAACCTCCGGCTCTGTCACCACTGCAGCGGCTGGCGGGTTGTACTCAAGCCGTTTCAGCCCTTTTGTCATCACCCAATCCACCAACTCATCCTGGCAGCCATTGACATCGAACCAATCGAAGATCTGTTTCGCGCTTAGCCCATAGCCATTAATCAGGCCCGGCGTCACCGTGAAACCATAGCTCGCGACGAACTTGATCTCGCTCGGCTTCACATAGACCTTATATGGCAGATATTCCTGATCGGCCTTCAGCCGCATCGGAATTGAGCACTGTTCGTAAGCCCGCGCCGGAGCGGCGGCCATGGCAAAGGCACAGACAGCATAAAAGAAATAGTTTCGCAGCATAACGGCAATCCCCCCACGAAATTGCAATATAGACACGCCTTGATGACGTGCCCCCCGACCCAAGCTCAATAATTGACTGGCCTTACAGGTCAAGCCTTGGAAAAACATAGAAAATTCGGAATGTATGGAGGGGGAGCCTGCGCTCAATCGGCCCTACTAGGCCGGGCTGCCATCCAGCTTGCCCAGATCGTTCAGGATCGGACAATCCGGGCGATTATCGCCCGCGCAGCAATCGACCAGATGCGACAGGGTTGCGCGCATATCGCTGAGCTGGGCGATCTTTTCGTCGATCCGGTCCAGATGTTCGCGGGCGATCTTTTTCACGCTGGCGCTTTCGCGGCTTTCATCTTCGTAGAGCGCCAGAAGCGCCCGACAATCCTCGATGGAAAAGCCCAGCGCTCGGGCGCGACCGATGAAATTCAGCTTATGCAGATCGGTGTCGCGGAAATGGCGATAGCCGTTTTCGCTGCGCATCGGCCGCACCAGCCCGATTTCCTCGTAATAGCGGATGGTTTTGCTGGGCAGGCCTGAAGCCTGGGCGACTTCTCCGATATTCATCTCCTGCCCCCCCGTTTTCTCGCCGGTTTCGGCGCGGATCTTTCATCCATCGCCGGGGCCACACGGCGCAGGCGAAGGGCGTTGGTCAGCACAAAGACCGATGACAGGGCCATCGCCCCGGCAGCCAGCATCGGCGACAGCAGCACCCCAAGCACCGGATACAGCACCCCCGCCGCCACCGGGATCAGCAAGGTGTTGTAGCCGAAAGCCCAGAACAGGTTTTGACGGATATTGCGCATGGTGCGGATCGAGATCGCGAAAGCATTGACCACGCCGCGCAGATCGCCCGACATCAGCACCACATCGGCGCTTTCAATCGCCACATCGGTGCCGGTGCCAATGGCAATGCCGATATCGGCACTGGCCAGCGCCGGGGCATCATTGATGCCATCCCCGACAAAGGCGATTTTCTTGCCGAGGCCCCGCAGCTCTTTCAACGCCGCCACCTTGCCATCTGGCAGCACTTCCGCAATCACATGATCAATGCCGGTTTCCGCCGCAATCGCTTCGGCGGTTTCGCGTTTGTCGCCGGTGATCATCGCGGTTTTCAGCCCCAGCTTGTGCAGCGCCTCAATCGCTTCGGCACTGGCCGGTTTCAGCGGATCGGCCACACCGATCACCGCCACCACCTTGCCATCCAGCGCAGCATAGAATGCCGTCTGACCATTGCTCGCAAGCGCTTTTTCCACCCCGGCCAGAATGCCCGGATCAATCCCTTCCTGGCTCATCAGCCGGTCGGCGCCGACCAGAATATCATGGCCCTCAACCGTGCCGCGCACGCCCAGCCCGGTATAGGAGATGAAATTGCTGACCGGCGGCAATTCCAGCCCTTCGGCCTCGGCAGCCCGGACGATGCAGGCGCCAATCGGGTGTTCTGAGCGCGCCTCAACCGCCGCGATGCGCGCCAGAAGCTCTTCGCGTATACCGCGTTTGGGCAGGATGTAATCGACCATTTCCGGGCGCCCTTCGGTGATCGTGCCGGTCTTGTCGAAGGCGACCACATTGACATGACCCAATTCCTGCAGCGCATCGCCCTTGCGAAACAGCACGCCAAGCTCGGCCGCGCGCCCGGTGCCCACCATGATCGAGGTCGGCGTCGCCAGACCCATCGCGCAGGGGCAGGCAATGATCAGCACCGAAACACCCGCGACCAGAGCCAGGGTCAGCGCCGGGCTGGGGCCGAAGATCAGCCAGATCAGCACCGTCAGCAGCGCCGCCGACATTACGGCGGGCACAAACCACAGCGTAACCCTGTCGACCATTGCCTGAATCGGCAGTTTCGCGCTTTGCGCTTGCTCCAACATGCGGATGATCTGGGCGAGCGTGGTATCCGCCCCCACACGGGTGGCGCGGAACTGAAAGCTCCCGGCCCCGTTGACCGTGCCGCCAGTCACCTCATCGCCCGCATATTTCGCCACCGGCATCGGCTCGCCGGTGAGCATGCTTTCATCCACATGGCTTTCGCCCTCGACCACCTCGCCATCAACGGCAATGCGCTCGCCCGGTCGTACCAGCACCACATCGCCCGGCTGAATGGCTTCGACCGGCAGCTCCACCGCTTTGCCGTTGCGCATGACCTGCGCCACACGGATCTGCAGCCCCAGCAATGTCTGGATCGCCGCCCCGGTGCGCCCCTTGGCACGGGCTTCCAGAAACCGCCCGAACAGGATCAGCACCACGATCATCGCGGCGGCTTCGAAATAGACCGCACGCACCGCTTCCGGCAGCAGCTCCGGCAGGAAGGTGGCGATGGTGGAATAGAGGTAAGCCGACAGCGTGCCCAGCGCCACGAGGCTGTTCATATCCGGAGCCCCGCGCAACAGCGCCGGGATGCCTTTTTTATAGAAAATCCGCCCCGGGCCGACCAAAACCAGCGTTGTAAGTACGAATTGTGCAATCCAGCTCGTCTGGCGGCTGATCGTCGCCATGATCAGATCGTGGAAACCCGGGATTACATGCCCGCCCATTTCCACGACGAAAACCGGCAGGGTCAGAATGGCCGCCAAGGCAAGCTTGCGCCGCAGAGCCCGCGCCTCTTTATCCTTGCGCGCCGACGGGCTTTCCGCGCCCGAACGCTCGGCAATCTCGGCCGGATAGCCGATGGCTGTGGTCGCAGCGATCAGCGCCTCCGGCGTTACCGAGCCTTCCAGATAAGACACGCGGGCGGTATCGGAGGCGAGGTTCACATTCACCTCGAGCACGCCCGGCAAGGCTTCCAGCGCCCTGTCGACCCGCCCGACACAGGAGGCGCAGGTCATTGAAGAAATGCTCAGCACCACCTCAGCTCGCCGCGCCGGATAGCCCAGCTTATCGAGCGTATCAGCAGCCTCCAGCAGCCGTTCGGGGCTATCGAGATGCAGTTGCGCCGTCTCGCTCGCCAGATTGACGGCCACATCGTCGATCCCATCAACAGCGGACAGCCCACGCACCACCCGCCCCACACAAGAGGCACAGGACATACCCTCGACAGACAGGATCACGCTTATTTCTTCGCCCATTACGGCCTCCGGCTCGCTTTTATAGGTATATAGGCCTTCCAGCCACTGGAAGGTCAAGAGCTCGAAAGGTTAACGGAGGGGTGGAAAATGTCGCGCCAAGACGGCTGGACCTTGACCTTCCCCCTGCTGGAAGCTCCATATCAACCCAAACACCGAAACGATCAGGAAAAACCGATGAAATTCAGCGTCCCCGATATGAGCTGCGGTCATTGCACTGCCGCGATTGAGAAATCCTTAAAATCCGCCGATCCCGAGGCACAGATCGCCTGTGATCTCGACAACCATGAAGTGAGCGTGGAAAGCGGGATCGGACAGGAGGCCCTGCTGGCGGCGTTCAAAGACGCGGGCTACGACGCCACCCCCATCGCCGCCTGAGCTGAACAGCAAGATCGCGCTGGCGGGCCAGATTTGCCCGTAGTGAAGCACAAAACATCAAAATATTCGCGAATCTGCCGGCTGTTTCAGCTCGGCAGCTTGCGGCAAATCGTCCGACTGCCGCCTTGCCTTTGGGCAATACTTGGCTCAAGCAGCTCACTTTGTGTCATTTTCCGCGCAGCCTCTACGGGAATCCAATTTCAGATTTGCAGCACCGGGGAAATATGGATATGCGTTACAAGTAGAATTTGAGAAGATCGCCCGAGGTGTAAGAAAATTGTTATGAGTAATTTCTACACTAGCGCAGCAGATACCGGTATCTATGCATCTTGGAGGCGCCCAAATGTCGCTCGATAATAGTGCTATCGCTGATCTAGCCTGGACGACACCCGCCCAATCTGATGATTTGGTTGGTGGCTCCAGCGTCTTTTGGGGCGTAAAACGCGTGTTTGATATCGGCGTCAGCCTGCTTCTGCTTCCAGTTATGCTGTTTTTCGCGCTGTTGCTTCTGGTTTTGAACCCGTTTCAGAACCGTGGCCCTCTCGTCTTCCGGCAAAAACGGATGGGACGGGACGGAAAGCCCTTTCTGGCCATCAAGTTCCGCTCGATGCTGCCTGCCGATGAGATCACTCGTGGTGCGAACGACCCCATCGAAACCCATCGCATCACCGCGCTTGGCCAGGTGATCCGCAAGACGCGCATTGATGAGCTGCCGCAGGTCATCAATGTTCTGCGCGGCGAGATGAGCCTGATCGGGCCGCGCCCCGACGCGTTTAGTCACGCCCAGGAATATCTTGAGCTGATCCCCGAATACCGCGCACGTCACACGGTGCGCCCCGGCATCAGCGGCTTGGCGCAGGTCACGCTTGGTTATGCAGAAGGCATCGACGCAACGCGCGCCAAAGCGATCTCTGATATTGCCTATATCCGCAATGCCGGTGTGCTTATGGATATGAGGATTATCTGGCTGACGCTGGTGACGATCGTCATGCGCCGCGGCTATTAACTCCGGCCAAACCGACAGCCCCGCAAATCCACCCTGCCCCGCCGCCTATTCGACGGGGAAGGTCCATTGCATCAGATCCACGGCAATCGCCTCGGCGCAATCGCGTAGCTGCGGCACCCATGCTTCCAGATCGGCGCGCGTGAGCATGCCAGCATCGCCCGACATGCCGACTGCCCCAAGCACCCGGTCTTCCACCGACAGGATAGGCACTGCCACCGAAACCGTGCCGCTGTGATGCTCTTCCAGCTCTATCGCAAAGCCGCGCTCGCCAATCTTCGCCAGCGCCTGACGTAGCAGCGCCTCGCTGCAAAGCGTGGCCGGGGTAAAGCGCTGAAAATTCTGCATCGCCAGCACCTGATCCAGTGCGAGCGGGTCCAGATAGGCCAGCATCGCCTTGCCCTCGGCGGTGCAATAGGCGGGCGCGATGGCCCCCGGACCAGCCAGAGGCGCGGCATGGCTTTGCCCCCTGAGCCGGTCCAGATAGACCACATGGCCATAATCGAGCTGCGCCAGTTGCAGGCTCAGATCGCCACGCCCCGCCAGAGCGTCCAGATGCGGGCGGGCGATGCTGGCGATATCGACTTGCTGCGAGGCCGCGCGGGCCAGATGCAGCAGTCGCGGCCCGAGCCGATAGGCGCCGGTCTCCAGCTCCTGCACCAGCATGCCTTCGGCGGAGAGGGTCTGGATCATCCGGTGCAGCGTGGCTTTCGGCATGGCAGAGGCGCGTTGCAGCTCGGCAAAGCGCAAAGGTGCGCCCGCAGCTGCTACCAGGTCGAGCAATCCAAGGGCTTTGCCCACCGTCCCGCTTTCTGCTGCCATCAATGCGCCCTTTCAGATTGACCAAACAGGCCTGACCATCCCCGCCCGAGCATTGACAATTTGGGGGAGTCGGGCCTAGGGTTTCATTATATAAAACTTAGGTCCATTGCCTGGACGCGGATGGAGCCAACCCCGGGGCGCTATGAATTGGACTGGCTTGACCGGGCGATTGAAACCTTGGGCGCGGCCGGGCTGAAAGTGGTGCTGGGCACCCCCACCGCCACGCCGCCGCGTTGGATGGCAACCAAGCACCCGGATATGTTTGCCGTCGATGCCGATGGGCGCCCGCGCGGCTTTGGCTCGCGGCGGCATTATGATTTCAGCCATAAGGGCTACCGCGACGACTGCGCGCAGATCGTGGGCGTGCTGGCCGAACGCTACGGGGCCAACCCGCATGTGGCCGCATGGCAGATCGACAACGAATATTCCTGCCACGACACCACGCTATCCTATTCCGCCGCAGCGCTGGCGGGGTTTCGCGACTGGCTGGCTCAGAAATATCAAAGCCCGCAGGCGCTGAACCGGGCTTGGGGCAATGTGTTCTGGTCGATGGATTATGCGAGCTTTGACGAGATCGAGCTGCCCAACCTGACCGTGACCGAGCCCAACCCGGCCCATGTGATGGATTTCCGCCGCTTCGCTTCCGATCAGGTGGCGGCGTTCAACCGGGTGCAGGTGGAGATCCTGCGCCGCCATACCGATGCGCCGCTGATCCACAACTATATGGGCTTTGAGACCGGGTTTGACCATTTCGACGTGGGGGCCGATCTGGATGTGGCCAGTTGGGACAGCTATCCGATCGGGTTCCTCTCGGAACGGATGCAGGTGAGCGATGCGTATCGTCAGCGCTTCCTGCGGCAGGGCGACCCCGATTTGCAGGGCTTCCATCATGACCTTTACCGCGCCGTGGGACATGGGCGCTGGTGGGTGATGGAGCAGCAGCCCGGCCCGGTGAACTGGGCGCCGTGGAACCCGGCCCCCCTGCCCGGCATGCCGCGGCTCTGGGCCTGGGAAGCCTTTGCCCATGGCGCCGAGGTGGTGAGCTATTTCCGCTGGCGGCAAGCGCCGTTTGCGCAGGAAACCATGCATGCGGGGCTGCTGCGCCCCGATAGTGCCGATGCCCCGGCTCTGGCCGAAGCGATGCAGGTGGCGAAAGAGCTGGCGGCGATGCCAGATGCTGGTTGCGCTCCAGGCAAGGTGGCGCTGGTCTTCGATTATGAAAGCGCCTGGGCTTGGGAGGTCCAGCCGCAGGGCAAGGATTTCAACTATTTCCAACTGGTCTTTGCCTTCTATCGCGCCTGTCGGCAGTTGGGGCTGGATGTGGATATCGTGCCGCCCGAGACTGCTGATCTGTCACCGTGGAAACTGGTTCTGGTGCCGGGGCTGGCGACCTTTACCGCTGAGCTTGCCGCCGCATTGGAGGCGCATGAGGGCCAAGCGCTGATCGGGCCGCGCAGCAATGCGAAAACCCGCAATTTCGCCACCCCTGTGCCGCTGCCGCCCAATCTGGCCCGGCTCGATTGCACGGTGGCGCGGGTGGAAAGCGTGCCGCCGGGCACCGAGATTGCCCTCACAGGTGGCGGGGCGCTGGTGCGCTGGCGTGAGTTTCTGGAAGGCGAAGCCGAGGTGCTGGAACGCAGCGCCGATGGTTGGCCGGTACTGATGAGTAATGGCCATGCCCGCTATCTGGGCGGCTGGCCCGATCCGGCGGCGTTGACCCGCTTTGTGTCGGATGCGGCGCAGGCGGCAGGGCTGGAAACCGACGATCTGCCAGAGGGGCTGCGGCGGCGCGATACCGCCACGCACCGAATCTGGTTCAACTATAAATCCGAGGCGCAGAGCCATGGCGGGCTGGATGTGCCCGGCTGCGGCGTTGCCTTTGAACCGCTTGAAAGCACAGGAGATATGACATGAGCCGCAACGTTCTGGTCGTTGGGGGCGCGGGCTATATCGGCTCGCATATGGTGCGCGCGCTGATTGAAGCCGGGCATGGCGTGGTGGTGTTCGACAATCTGTCGCAAGGCCATCGCGAAGCCATTGAAGGCGTGTTTCTGGTTGAGGGCGATCTGCTGAATCCCGACGATCTGTCGCGACTGTTTGCGCAGCATAAGTTCGACGCGGTGATCCATTTCGCCGCGCTGATCGCGGTGGGGGAATCCGTGGCAGAGCCGGGGCTTTATTACAAAAACAACGTCTGCGGCACGCTGAACCTGATCACCGCGATGCGCGAAGCCGGAGTGAATAATCTGGTCTTCTCGTCCACCGCTGCGGTGTTTGGCAATCCGCTGACCGACCGCATTGACGAAAGCCACCCGCTGGCCCCGATCAACCCCTATGGCTGGTCGAAACGGATGGTCGAGCAGATGCTGGCCGATCACGCCACAGCCTTTGGGCTGAACTCGGTGGCGCTGCGCTATTTCAACGCCGCCGGAGCCGCCCCTGATGGCAGCATTGGCGAGGCGCATGACCCGGAAACCCATCTGGTGCCGCTGGTGCTGGAAGCAGCGATGGGCAAGCGCGATATGCTGAAAGTCTTTGGCAGCGATTACGACACCCGCGATGGCACCTGCGTGCGCGACTATATCCATGTGCTCGATCTGGCTTCGGCGCATCTGGCGGCACTGGATTACCTCGACAGCCATCCCGGCGCGCATCAGTTCAATCTGGGCAATGGCGCGGGCTTTACAAATCTGGAAGTGATCGAAGCGGTCGAGCGCGTGACCGGGCGCAAGGTGCCCTATGAAATGGCGCCCCGGCGCGATGGCGATGCGGGCACGCTGGTGGCTGACAGCACCCGCGCCAAATCCGAGCTGGGCTGGACCCCGCGCTTTGCCGAGCTTGAACAGATCGTTGAAACTGCCTTTGCCTGGCACCAGACGCCGCGTTACGGCCGTGCGGCGGGGAGAGGCTGAAATGTCCGATACCCTTCTTACCGAAGCCCCGCATCGCCGCCTGAACCCGCTGACCGGGGAATGGGTGCTGGTCTCGCCGCAACGGGGCAACCGGCCCTGGCAGGGCCAGCAGGAGCCCGGCACGATCAGCGACCGCCCGGCGCATGATCCGGGCTGCTATCTGTGCGCGGGCAATGCCCGGACCTCGGGCGCGGTGAACCCCGATTACAAGGGCACTTTCGTTTTCGACAATGATTTCCCCGCCATGCTGCCCGACACGCCAAGCGGCGGGCGCGCGGATGATCCGCTGTTTCAGGCCGAGAATGTGCGCGGCACGGCGCGGGTGGTGTGCTTTTCCGAGCGCCACGATCTGAGCCTTGCCGAATTGCCGGTGCAAGCGATCCGCGGCGTGGTCGATACCTGGGCCGATCAGATCACCGATCTGGGCGCGCACTGGGATTGGGTCGCGGTGTTTGAGAACAAGGGCGCGGTGATGGGCTGTTCGCAGCCGCACCCGCATGGGCAAATCTGGGCCTCGGATTTTCTGCCCAACGAGGTGGCGACGGAAGACCGCCATCAGGCGCGTTATCGTGAAGAGACCGGGAATGTGCTGCTGGTGGATTACGCCGCGCGTGAGGCCGAGGCGCGCACCCGGATCGTGGTGGAAAACGACGATTGGCTTGTGGTGGTGCCGTGGTGGGCGGTCTGGCCGTTTGAAACGCTGGTTCTGCCGCGCCGCCATGTGCAGCGCCTGCCCGACCTGACGGCGAGCGAGCGCGACGGGCTGGCCGATGTGCTGAAACGGCTCTGCACCCGCTATGACAACCTGTTCGAGACCGATTTCCCCTATACGATGGGCTGGCACGGTGCGCCGCTGGGCGAAGGCGATTGGAGCCATTGGCAGCTTCATGCGCATTTCTACCCGCCGCTTCTGCGCTCGGCGACAGTCAAAAAATTCATGGTGGGCTATGAAATGCTGGCCGAAGCCCAGCGCGACCTGACCGCCGAAAGCGCCGCAGAGCGGCTGCGCGCGCTTTCCGAAATCCATTACCGCGATGCATTGAAAGCAAGAGGCTGAGATGAGCATGTCCGATATTCAAGCCACCGTCACAAAGGCATTTGAAACCCATTTTGGCACCGCCCCCGATGTGGTGGCCGATGCCCCCGGGCGGGTGAACCTGCTGGGCGAGCATACCGATTACAATGGCGGCTATGTGCTGCCGATTGCGCTGAACGGGCTGGGCGTGGCGATTGCGCTGGGGCGTGGCGGCACGCCGGGCAGGCTTGAGGCCTGGTCGGACACCTTCCACGCTACCGAGACGCGGCAGATCGGCGAAGGCAAGGCCGGGCACTGGTCGGATTACCTGCTGGGCTGCGTGCAGGCGGTCGCGGCCGAGGATGTGGCGCAACATGGGCTGCGGGCGGTGCTTGTTACCACCCTGCCGATGGGGGCGGGCCTGTCGAGCTCGGCCGCGCTGGAAGTGGCGAGCTTCCGCGCCCTCACCCGGCTGGTTGGCGCCGAGATGGACCCGGTGGATCTGGCCGTGGCGGCCCGCAAGGTTGAGAACGAATTTGTCGGTATGCCCTGCGGGATCATGGACCAGTTTTGCATCTCGGTGGGCGAACCGGGGCAAGCGCTGTTTCTGAACACCCGCACGCTGGAGCACAGCCCGGCCCCTGCCCTGCCCGGGCATAGTTTCGTGGTGATCTCATCGGGTGTCAGCCATCAGTTGACCGATGACGGCTATGCCACCCGCGTGAGGGAATGCAATGCGGCCTGTGCTGCGCTTGGGGTGGAGCTGCTGAGCGATCTTGGCCCGGATGATCTGGCCCGGATCGGCGCGATTGACGAGCCGATGAACCGCCGCGCCCGGCATGTGGTGACGGATAACCAGCTTACTCTGGAAGGGTTGGCAGCACTGAACGCGGGCGATGCGGCGGCCTTTGGGCGGTTGATGGTAGCCAGCCATGCCTCGGAACGCGACGATTTCCAGATCACCGTGGCCGAGACCGATGCGCTGGCCGAGGCCGCCTGTGCGGCAGGCGCGCTGGGGGCACGGCAAACCGGCGGCGGCTGGGGCGGCTCGGTGGTGGCGCTGGTGCCAACACCGCAGGTCGATGCGCTCTGCGCCACGATCACCGGGGCTTTCCCGCAGGCGCGGATCTTGGCGGTGACATAAGCGGTGCAATCGACGTGAGGCGATGATGGTGGACAGGAACACCCCAACAGGGATTTCCCAAACCGGGCTGGGCAAGGTGCCGGGGCGCAACCGGGTGACGATGCAGGACGTCGCCCGGGCCGCTGGCTGTTCGCAATCCACCGTGTCTTTCGTGCTGAGCGGCAATACGCGGGCGCATATTTCCGAGGCCACGCGGCACCGGGTCATGCAGGCGGTGCGCGAGCTGGGCTTTATCTACAAGACCCCCGATGCGGCCCGTTCCCCGCAGGGCAGCGGCCCGGGTGGCGGGGCCATTGGTGGCACCATCGCGCTGATCATCGACAAGATCACCACCAGCCCGGAAGGCATCGTGATGCTGGACGGGGTGCGCGAGATTGCCCGCTCGATGAATGCCATCGTTCTGGTGGCCGAAACCGATAATGACCCGCTGATCGAACCGGCCACCGCCGAGATGTTCATCGAGCAAGGCGTGCGCGCGATCATCTATGCCTGCATCTTTACCCGCGATGTGAGTATTCCCAACGCCCTGCGCGAAACCGCGCTGCCGGTGGTGCTGCTGAATTGCTATGACCCCGCCGAAGCCCTGCCCGCGGTGGTGCCGGGCGAAACAGCGGGCGGGCATCGGGCCACCAATGCCTTGATAGAGGCCGGACATAGGCGGATCGGCACGATCACCGGCGAGGGATTTATGGAAGCCGCCCGCGACCGGCTGCAGGGCTATCGCAACGCGCTCGCCACAGCCGATATTCCTTTCGCGCCAGAGCTGGTGGTGGAAGGCGACTGGTCGCCCAGCGCTGGCTATCGCGGCACCCGCGCGCTGATGGCGCTCGACAATCCGCCCAGCGCGATTTTCTGCCAGAATGACCGCATGGCGATCGGCTGCTATGAGGCACTGAAAGAGATGGGCAAGCGTATCCCGGAAGATATTTCGGTGATCGGCTATGACGATAGCGAAACTGCGCTGCATATGTCGCCGCCGCTGACCTCGCTGATCCTGCCCAGCCGCGCGATGGGCCGCTGGGCTATGGAGCAGATCACGGGTGGTGGCGATGCGGCGGGCGCGGCGATGCGCCCGGTAAAGCTGGAATGCGAGCTGGTTGAACGCAACTCCATCGCACCGCCATCCGGGCTATAGGGCCAGGGAAATCCCTAGCCCATAAACACAGCGTGCATCGCCGTGGCGCCGAACTCGTAATAGGCCGTCTTTGCCGCCGCGAGGCCTTCCGCATAGCCATCCGAAACCGCCAGCGGGAGCATATCGTCCGCGCCTTCCAGCAAGGCATGGGCCGCAGAGGTTCCGAACACCGTGCCAGGGCTGATGCCACGACCGGAAAAGCCGAAG
>JARRIY010000075.1:0-10384 GCA_037379985.1 Maritimibacter sp. | reverse complement strand
CCCGGCAGGATGCGCTCAAGCTGTTCAGGCGAAAGCGGCGCGGTGGCGAATTGGCTGAACTGCACCCATGCGGAATGGGCGGCGGGCGGTTTTGCCCCTGCCTCGGCATAGGCATTGGTGGCGTTGAGCATGTGGCGGGCACGAACCGTCGCTTTGCCGGTTTCCACAACCCAATGTGACCCGTCGTGGCTCGCGCTCTGGACCTTGGTGCCTGTATGGATCTTCGCCCCGGCCCGTTCGGCGGCGATGGCGAGGCCATGGCAATAGGCCAGCGGCTGAACCGTGCCCGCCTTCGGATCGAAAAGCGCGCCGTGAAAGGCTGCCGAACCAGTCCGGCGCCGGGTTTCCTCGGCATCGAGCAATTCCAACGTCGCGCCGGTGATCGAGGATTGCCTGAAACGGTCTTCAAGACCTTTCATCCCCTTTGGCGCATGGGCCAGATGCATGGTGCCGGCGCGGGTCGCCTCGCATGCGATCCCTTCCCGCTCGATGATGCTGAACACCATCCCCGGCCCGTCCGCCAAGGCGCGGATCAACCGCATCCCTTCGGCCTCGCCCATCTGCGCAAGGATGGTTTCGGGCGGCAGCCACAGCCCGGCATTGGCCAGCCCGACATTGCGGCCAGACCCACCATGGCCGATGTCATTGGCTTCCAGAAGGGCAACCGAGGCGCCCATCCGGGCCGCCTCAAGGGCGGCGGCACAGCCTGTGTAACCGCCGCCGATGATCACCAGATCGACGGTCAGATCCTCGTTCAGCGGACCAGTCTTGGCCTTTTCGGTCAAGCTGGCCCGCCAGAGGGAGTTATCAGCCTCAGAGGTCAAATTTAATTCCCTGTGCCAGTGGCAACTCGCGTGAGTAGTTCACCGTGTTGGTTTGACGCCGCATATAGCCTCTCCATGCATCCGAGCCACTTTCGCGGCCACCGCCAGTGTCTTTTTCGCCGCCGAACGCGCCGCCAATTTCCGCGCCCGAGGGGCCGATATTGACGTTGGCGATACCACAATCAGAGCCACCTGCCGACAGGAAGTATTCGGTCTCGCGCAGATCGGTCGAGAAGATGCACGAGCTCAGGCCCTGCGGGACTTCGTTCTGCATTTTGATCGCGTCGTCAAGATCGCTGTATTTCACCGCATAGAGGATCGGCGCGAAGGTTTCGTGATGCATGATCTCGGTCTGTGCGGGCATCTCGACGATGGCCGGATTGACATATTGCGCATCGCCATGGGTTTCGGTCAGAACCCGGGCCCCACCATGCACGGTGCCACCTTCGGCGCGGGCCTTGTCAAGCGCGGCCTCCATCCCCTGCATGGCAGCCGCATCGATCAGCGGTCCGACAAGCGTACCGTCGACCAGCGGATCGCCGACCGGCAGCCCTTCATAGGCTTTGATCAGGCGCGGCAGCAATTCGTCATAGATATCCTCATGCACGATCAGACGGCGCAGCGAGGTGCAGCGCTGACCGGCCGTGCCCACGGCGGAAAAGACGATGGCGCGCAGGGCCATTTCCAGATCGGCAGAGGGGGCGACGATCATCGCGTTGTTGCCGCCAAGCTCCAGAATGGTGCGGCCAAGACGTTTCGACATATCCGCAGCCACCGCGCGGCCCATCGGCACCGAACCGGTGGCCGAAATGATCGCGACCTTGGAGTTGGCGGTCAGGGCTTGCCCCAATTCGCGCTCGCCGATCAGAACCTGCGTCAGACCTTCCGGCGCGTCGTCGCCAAATTCGGCGCGCACCTTTTCGCAGATCTTTTGCACGGCCAGAGCCGTCAGCGGGGTTTTTTCCGAGGGTTTCCAGATCACCGGATCGCCGCAAACCAGCGCCAGCGCCGCGTTCCAGCACCACGGAGCCACGGGGAAGTTGAAGGCGGTGATCACGCCCAGAACGCCCATCGGATGCCAGGTTTCACGCATCGAGTGGCCCGGACGTTCAGAAGCGATGGTCAGCCCGTAGAGCTGGCGCGACAGACCCACGGCGAAATCGCAGATGTCGATCATCTCCTGCACTTCGCCAAGGCCTTCCTGCAGGATTTTCCCGCATTCCAGCGTGACGAGGGCGCCCAGCGCGTCTTTCTGGCGGCGCAGCTCTTCGCCCAGCAGGCGGACGAATTCGCCGCGGCGCGGGGCTGGCACCTTGCGCCATTCCAGAAACGCCTCATGGGCTTTGTCGATGGCGGCGTTGGCTTCGCTGACGCTGTCCACATGCACCCGGGCAATTTCGGAGCCGTCGACCGGGGTTTGCACGGCGAGCGTACCGCCGGTGAGGTCGGATTGGGTCAAGCCAGAAGCTGTCAGAATATCGGTATATGACACGGGTTTTCTCCTTACATGACCAAGCCACGCTGATCGTCCATTCCCATGGAGATCAACATCGCTTGGCTATCCTGTTGTGATTTGAATGTGGTTTTGTCGGTCAATCCCCGCCAATCGGCGAGGATCAGGGATTGTGCAACCGCGCCGCCCAGCGTGCTGCCCGGTCCGGTCACGATGAACAGATCAGGGGCAAATTCGCGTGCGGCGACAGAGATAGCGCGGGTGAAGTCATAGGTTTCGGTGACCTGATGCCCGAGCGTGTAATCATAAAGCGCGGTCAGGTCGGTTGCCTGCGGCCACCAGATGCCGCCACGCCCGTCGATCAGGGGCAGATCGGGTTGGGTGAAAAGCTCAGGCTTCAGGGCCGCGCGCCCACGCTCGGCCACCGGGGCCTGCAGATGCGTGTGGAACGCCGCATGATTGCCCAGCCGCATCGGGAAGCGGCCTTGTACAGGGTCAACGGTGGCTTCGAACGCTTTCAGCCCGGCCTCGTTGCCCGCCAGAACCAGCATCCCGCCCAGATCAATCGACAAGCTCAGATCATGGTCTTTGCGCTCGTTGATATCGGCGACGAGGGTCAGGAGCGCCTCGCGACGGGTCGGTTTGGGCACCCAGTCTTCGTCCACCCAAGGGTAGATCACCTGACCGCCGATCAGGGCTTCCTGCATCAGCGTGCCCATGGTGTTGGACACACGAAAGCCGCTCTGAGCGCTCAGCGCCCCGCCACAGGCCAGCGCCGAATACCAGCCCATCGAGTTGCCGGTCACGGCGACCACCTCGACCTCATCGCGATTGATCGCCATGAAATCGCCAAGGGTGGCCGCGTAGATCAGCCCGGATGCGTTATCGCCCCGGCTGTGCTTGGACAGGGAAAACTTCGCCGCACCGTCAAGCGCGCTCAGGGTGTCCTGCCCGCTCTCCTGACGGATCGCATCGAAGGCAGCCATGAGCTCTGCATCGGGGAAATGCCGCCCCAGATAGCCAAGCTCACCGGCGTTGTAGGTTCCCCGACCGGGGCAAATGACAACAGCCGTTTTCATGATGCAGCTCCCACCAGATCAAGCGCCGCTTTCGCGATGCTGCCTTGCGATGGCATGGTCGCGGCATAGGCCGGGCCGGTGGCGATGAAGCTGTCTTCGGCGGTCAACCGGGCCAGCTTGGCATCTGAGGTTTCGGCAAAATGCGCCATCAAACCTTCGGCCACGCCACCGGAATGGCGGGTTTCGTCGACGATCAGGATGTGTTTGCACCCCTTCACGGCGTCCGTCAGCGCGTCTTTCGGAAGCGGCGACAGCCAGCGCGTATCGACGATGCGGGCCTTGATCCCGGCCTGGGTCAGGCTCGGCAGAGCCTGATTGGACAGATAGGTGCCATTGCCGAAGGTGACGATGGCAAGGTCGGTCCCCTCGCCTTCGACGCCAACCTCGCCCAATCCGATGCTCTGCGACGGGTCGGGATAGTGCCGCATCCAGCCGCCATCCTTGACTTCGTGCAGGTCACGCATCTGATAGAGCGCGATGGGTTCGAGGAAGGCGACAACCCGCTGTTCTTCGCGCGCAAGGCGCACGCATTCGCGCAGCATCATCGCGGCATCCGCGCCATTTGACGGGCAGGCCAGAATGACACCGGGAATATCGCGCAAGACCGCGACCGAGTTGTCGTTATGGAAATGCCCGCCAAAGCCTTTCTGATAGCCCAGCCCGGCGATCCGCATCACCAGCGGGTTGGTATATTGCCCTTTGGAGAAAAAGCTGAGCGTCGCGGCCTCGCCCCGGATCTGGTCTTCGGCATTGTGCAGATAGGCCAGAAACTGAATCTCCGGCATCGGGGTAAAGCCGTTCTGCGCCATGCCAATGGCGAGGCCCAGAATGGATTGTTCGTCCAGCAGCGTGTCGATCATGCGATCCGGGCCAAAGCGCTGATGCAGCTTTTGCGTCACGCCATAGACGCCACCTTTGCGGCCCACATCCTCGCCCATCATGACGATCTCGCCATGCTCCAGCATCAGATCGGTCAGCGCCCAGTTGATCAGACGCGCCATTGGTTGCGGGTCGGCCATCGATTTGAGGTCGCCGCCAAACGCATCCACCCGCGCCTTGTCAGACGGGCCATTGCTGGGCGTGCATTGGCGGGCTGGCGGAATAAGGCTTGCCATCACCCCTTCTGCATCCTTCAGACGCGGGCGTTTAACCGCCTCGCCCGCCGCACGTTCCACCCTTGCATTGGTGTCGTGATAGATCTGCAAGGCCTGATCCGGCGAGGCCGCGCCGGCCTGATCCAACTGGCGGATCTCGTGCAGCAGCGGATCATTGGCCTCATCCGCTTCGACCTCGGCTTTTGACAAATAGGTGGTCGCGATATCCGCGCCCGCATGGCCGTAAAGCCGCACCGTGCGCACATGCAGAAAGGCCGGTTTGCGGCGGGTGCGCACGTAGTCTGCCGCCTCTAGCGCCGTGGCATAGGTGTCGAAAATATCCAGCCCGTCGCAGGCAAAATACTTGATGCCGGGACGATTGCTGAAATTGCTGGCGATCCAGCCTTTCGGCGTTTTGGTGGAAATGCCGATGCCGTTATCTTCGCAGCAAAACAGCAGCGGCAACGGCACGGATTGATACGAGGTCCAACCGGCGGTGTTGAATGCCCCCTGCGCGGTGGAGTGGTTGGCCGAGGCATCGCCAAAGCTGCAATAGACGATGGCATCATCGGGCAGGCTGGCATGTTCCGGGCGGTGACGGCGCGCAGCCCCAATGGAATAGGCCGCGCCCACCGCTTTGGGCAGATGGCTGGCGATGGTCGAGGTTTGCGGCGGGATGTTCAGCGCCTTCGAGCCCAGCACCTTGTGCCGCCCGCCCGAAATCGGGTCTTCTGACGAGCAGGAAAAGCTGAGCAGCATGTCCCAAGCCATCGACTGGCCCGGCACCTGTTCGCCGCGTTGGATCTGAAACGCGGCATCGCGATAGTGCAGGAAGGCCGGATCGGTCGGGCGCAGGGCCGCAGCAATGGCCGCCAGCCCCTCATGCCCCGACGAGCCGATTGTATAAAACCCCTCGCCCGCCGCCTGCATCGCACGGCTTTTGCGGTCCAGCGCCCGGCTCAGACAGCCGGAGCGATAGATCGACACCGCGAGCTCTGCCGAAAGCGGCCCGCCCGGCGCATTTCCGGCGGGCAGATCGCCCGCCGCCGCCCGGCGCAGTAGATTGTCATGAACGATTGCAGCGCGATCCATGGTGCCCCTCAAAAGAAAGCCTGAAGGCCAGTCTGGGCGCGCCCAAGAATAAGCGCATGAACGTCATGCGTGCCTTCATAGGTGTTCACGGTTTCAAGGTTGATCATGTGGCGGATCACCTGGAACTCGCCGGAAATGCCGTTGCCGCCATGCATGTCGCGGGCGTGCCGGGCGATCTCCAGCGCTTTGCCGCAATTGTTGCGTTTGATCAGGCTGATCATTTCGGGGGCAGCGCGCGCCTCGTCGAACAGCCGCCCGACCCGCAGCGCCGCTTGCAGGCCAAGGGCAATCTCGGTTTGCATATCGGCCAGTTTCTTTTGGAAGAGCTGGGTTTGCGCCAGCGGCTTGCCGAATTGCTGGCGATCCAGCCCGTATTGCAGGGCACGGGTCCAGCAATCCTCGGCCGCCCCCATCACGCCCCAGGCGATGCCGTAGCGCGCCCGGTTCAGACAGCCGAACGGACCTTTCAGCCCCTCGACATTGGGAAGCAGCGCGTCTTCGCCCACTTCCACATTATCCATGACGATCTCACCGGTCACCGAGGCGCGCAGCGACACCTTGCCTTCGATTTTCGGAGCGCTGAGCCCCTTCATGCCCTTTTCAAGGACAAAGCCCCGGATTTTGCCATCATGGGCTTCCGACTTGGCCCAGACGACGAAAACATCGGCAATCGGGCTGTTGGAAATCCACATTTTCGACCCGATCAGCCGATAGCCGCCGTCGATTTTTTCGGCGCGGGTTTTCATGCCGCCGGGATCGCTGCCCGCATCCGGCTCGGTCAGGCCAAAGCAACCAATCCATTCACCGCTTGCCAGCTTGGGCAGGTATTTCTTGCGCTGTTCTTCCGAGCCATAGGCATAGATCGGATGCATCACCAGCGACGACTGGACCGACATCATCGAGCGATAGCCGCTATCGATCCGCTCTACCTCGCGGGCAACCAGACCGTAGGACACATAGCCAGCAACAACCCCGCCATATTCCTCGGGGATGGTCACACCCAGCAGCCCCTGCTCGCCCATTTCGGCAAAGATCGACGGATCGGTTTCCTCATTCGCAAAGGCGCTTTGAACCCGCGGTGCCAGACGGTCAGCGCAAAAGGCCCGCGCTGCTTCGCCGAACATGCGTTCGTCTTCGGTCAGTTGGTCATCCAGCAGCAGCGGATCGAGGGGAGCAAAGGAAGCTCGCGACATAGATTATTTTCCTTTCAGATGCGCGGACATGCGTTCAAGTCCAGCGTCAAGTTCAGCATCGCTATAGGCGAATGACAGGCGGGCGTGGCCCGGCAGGCCAAAGGCGCGGCCCGGCACGATGGCAACGCCAGCCTCGTCCAGGAGCGCCGAGCACAGATCGGCATCGCTGGCGTAACCGCCCATTTCCATCGCCTCGGTCATATTCGGGAAGACATAGAAGGCCCCATCGGGTGTCGGGCAATGCACACCAGGGATGGCGTTCAGCGCCGCGACCACCTTGTCGCGCCGCTGGCGCAGTTTCTCCAGACGGTCGCCGAGCAGGGATTGATCGCCGGTCAGGGCCGCCAGAGCCGCCGCTTGCGAAATGGAACTGGCGCCAGAGGTCACCTGCCCCTGCACCGCGCCCATGGCCCGGATCATCTCGGCCGGCCCGATCCCCCAGCCAATCCGCCAACCGGTCATCGAATAGGCCTTCGACACGCCATTCACCACCAGCATGCGCTCGGCCAATTCCGGGGCGATTTCCTTGAAGGATGTGAAGGGCTCAAAGCTCAGATGCGCATAGATCTCATCGACAAGGATCATCACATGCGGGTGACGCCCGAGCACATCTGCGAGCGCGCGCTGTTCGTCGGTGCTGTAAATCGCGCCGGACGGGTTTGAGGGTGAATTGAGCATCAGCCAGCGGGTTTTCGGCGTGATCGCTGCCTCCAGCTGCTCGGGCAGCAGCTTGAAGCCTTGCTCCATCCCGCAGGGCAACACCACCGGCGAACCGCCTGCCATCGCCACGATATCTGAATAGCTGGTCCAATAGGGGGCGGGCATGATCACCTCATCGCCCGCATCCAGCGTTGCCAGCATCGCATTTGCCAGAACCTGCTTGGCCCCGGTCGACACGATCACCTCGGCGCGGTGCACGCCATTTTCCCGGGCAATGGCATCGCGAAGCTCCGGGGCTCCCAGCGTCGCCGGATAGCGGGTTTTCCCGGCCAGAGCGGCGGCGTTTGCCGCGTCGACAACATGCGCGGGCGTCGGGAAATCCGGCTCGCCAGTGGAGAGCGCAACAACATCCTTGCCAGCCGCACGCAAGGCCGCTGCGCGTTCGCTGAGCTGAACGATCTCAGAGATTTCCATCGCAGCAATGCGCCTTGCCCGGCGAAACTCTGAATGAACGTTCATGGCGCTATCCCCAACAATATGTCGCTTCATTTCAGCATAGCCATTCCATATTGCGATAAATAACGGTATCAACTCTCAATGGTTGGAGTTTTTCTCACATGTTAGCCCCAAGACGCTTTCTGCCCTCGATCAGCTCGCTGCTGGCCCTTGAAGCCGTTGATCGGCTGGGATCGGCCACGGCAGCGGCCGAGGAACTGGCTTTGACCCATTCGGCGGTAAGCCGTCAGCTCAAGGTTCTTGAGGGGCAGCTTGGGGTTACGTTGCTGGTGCGCGACGGAAAAAGCCTGCGCCTGACCCGCGCGGGCGAGACCTATTCGCAATCGGCCCGCACGATCCTCGGCGATCTGGCCCGGGCAAGCCTGGAGGTTAAAGCCACGGGATCGCGTGAAAGCATCAACCTCGCGATCCTGCCAACCTTTGCGGTGAACTGGCTCACGCCCAGGCTGCGCGACTTTCACAAGGCGCATCCGGAGATTCTGATCAGCCAAAGCACCCGGTTGGAGAGATTTGATTTCGAGCGCGAGAAATTCGATGCGGCGATACATTTCGGCGAAAAGAACTGGTCAGGCGTCAATTACCTGCCCCTCACCGGCGAACGGATCATTGCCGTCTGCGCCCCGGATTTCGCCGATGACCTTCCGCTGACCCCGGCGCGCCTGCTGAACATGCCACTGCTTCACCTCGAAAGCCGCCCCGGCGCCTGGGAGCGCTGGTTCCAGCGCCTTGGATGCGATGCCCCCCGCCTGCGCGGCTCGCTTTTCGATCAATACACCAATCTTACCGAGGCGGCCGTGTCCGGGCTAGGCGCGGCGCTGCTGCCCGAGTTTGTGGCAAGCAAGGAACTGGCCCGGGGCCGCCTGATCCCGGCCAGCGGCGGCTATGTGGAAAACGACGGCACCTATTATCTGGTCTGGCCCAAATCCGGCGAAACGAGCAATGCGCTGAAGCTGCTGATTGATTTTCTGAGGAAGCCCACGGCTGCGCTTGAGAGCTAAGTGACGAGAGCCCGAACACCGTCAGCTCCGATGCCCCGGATGACATCACTGGTGCAGGAGGCAGGCTGGCTCGCGGCAAATGTGCACCGCAGCGCGACAGACAGCACGCTTGTCGGGATCAGGTCTCAGGCGTCCGGCGATAGGCCAGATGCGCGAGCACTGCGCCCAGCCATGACAGGCTGAGGATCAGCGTGGTTCCCGCGACAAACAGCCCGGCGGCCAGCAGGATCGGGCTGGACATCCCGGCCCCGACACCGAAAGGCAGCGCCCCCGTGACCAGCACCCAACCCAGCGTCAGCGCGAATAGTGCGCTCATCGTCAATGCCGCGCCCAGCACCAGACGCCCGGCCCCGCGGGCTTTGCGGTGGCGGGTGCGGATCAGAGATTTCAGCGCTTGCAGCTGATGGGAAATATCCTCCTGCACGGCCAGAATCGCGGGTACGACCAACAGAACCAGCACAAAGCCCGCCCCCAGCCCATAGGTGAGCGTGATCACCGTGGGTTTCAGAAATTGCGCCTGACTGGAGTTTTCAAACAGCAGGGGCGCCAGACCGATCACCGTTGTTGCCGTGGTCAGGAAAACCGGGCGCAACCGGTCGGCCACGGCATCGATTATCGAGTGGCGCAGGCTGCGATCCTCAGCATATTCGTCGATGGTCGAGACCAGTACGATGCTGTCATTGATGATGATCCCGACCATGCCGATCAACCCGACCACCGAAAACAGGTTCATTGGCACGCCCCAGCTGTAATGCCCCCAAAGCGCACCGACCAACCCGAAGGGAATGATCGCCATCACCACCAGCGGGCGGGTCCAGCTTGAGAATATCCAGGCCAGCACCAGAAAGATCCCCAGAAGCGCCATCAGCAGGCCGAACTGAGCATCGGCCAGAAAGCTTTGCTGCTGCTCCGCCAGCCCGGCCATGCTGGTTTCGATGCCGTAATCCTCGGCCAGGGTGGGCAGGATATCCTGCTCGAGGCTGCCATTGATTTCGGCGGCGCGGTCGGGATTGCTTTCGTCAATCTCGCCGGTGACGTTGACCACGCGCAGCCCGTTTTCCCGGGTCACCGAGGCAAAGCCGGGTTTCTGACTGACCGTCACAATATCGCCCAGCGGCACGTAGCTGCCCGAAGCGGCGCGCAGCATGGTCTTTTCGAGAAAATCGGCCGACAGCTCGTCGGGCGGCAATTGCACCCGGATCGTGGCCGAGCGCATCCCGTCGGGATAGCTTGCCGCCTGCAATCCGCCCAACCGATTGCGCAGCTCACCGCCCAGGGTGTCGATGGAAAAGCCCAGTGCTTTGCCCTGCGGGGTCAGGTCCAGCACCAGCTCGTTTTTATCATAGGCCAGACTGTCTTCCAGCGCCGAGACTTCCGGATATTGCGCCATCCGGTCTTTCAGCGCTTCCGCGGCGGCTTTCAGCACTTCGGCATTGGCGCCCGACAGCTTTACGCTCAGGGAATCCCCGCCCGGT
>JARRIY010000074.1:0-13769 GCA_037379985.1 Maritimibacter sp. | reverse complement strand
GCGGGTGGCAATGCGGGTTTTGGCCGAGTTATAAGCCTCTTCCGTCACATCGCGACATTCCCTGCGCGAGGCTGTTTCATGGGTAAAGGCCTGCACCGTCTGCACTGACATCAAAGCCTCCGAGGCGTTGCCCGAGCTTTTCGCGATCCAATCCTGATTTTGCCGCCCCAGCACCCGAAGCCGCCGCCCCAGCACCACAATCGGGATAATCACGATGGGCACCACCAGTAGCACCATGCCAGTCAGCTTGACCGAGGTGAATAGCAGCATCGCCGTGCCGCCCAGCAGCATCAGAACGTTGCGCAACGCCACCGAAACCGACGAGCCGATCACCGACAGGATCAGCGTGGTATCAGTGGTGATCCGGCTCAGCACTTCGCCGGTCATGATCTTTTCGTAAAAGGCCGGGCTGAGGCCAATCACCCGCGAAAACACCGCCTCGCGAATATCGGCCACCACCCGTTCGCCAAGCCGCGTGACGAGGTAATAGCGCAGCCCGGTCCCCACCGCGAGCAGCAGCGCCACCGCCAGCGCGGCAAAGAAATACTGATCCAGCATCGCGTTACCGGTGGTTTCAAACCCGTCGACCACCCGGCGCACCGCCAGCGGCATGACCAGCGATACCGACGCCGTCAGAACCAGCGCCGCCAGCGCGGCCAGGACCATGGCTTTGTAGGGGCGCAGGAAGGGCCAGAGCTCTTTCAGCGCGCCGACACGTTTTGATTTATCCCGCTCTTCGCTGGTGTCACCGTGTTGCGGCATCTGCGCGCTCCTGTCCCTGTGTTGGGGATCAGATAAGCGCAGAGGGCGCTGCGGGCAAGGTTGGGGCTTTGCTTACGGCGGGGCTGAACGACGGAACATCACACGCAAAAACACCCCGCCAGTACTGACGGGGTGCCTTAAACTCAAACGCCTTCCAGACTTATTCCGGCAGGATGCGCACAGCGCCCTTAGCTGCCGACGACGCCATCAGCGCATAGGCCTTCAGCGCGGTCGACACATGCCGGGTGCGTTTTTCGGTGGGCAGCCAAGGCAAAGCGCCTTTGGCTGCGCGGCGTGCCTCCAGCGTGGCATCGTCCACGGCCAGCTCAATCGTCCGGTTCGGGATGTCGATCTCAATCGTATCGCCATCTTCGACCAGCCCGATCAGCCCGCCTTCCGCCGCTTCCGGCGAAACGTGGCCAATCGACAGCCCCGAAGTGCCGCCCGAGAAGCGGCCATCGGTGAGCAACGCGCATTCTTTGCCGAGGCCCTTCGATTTCAGATACGAGGTCGGGTAGAGCATTTCCTGCATCCCCGGCCCGCCCTGCGGCCCTTCATAGCGGATGATCACCACATCGCCCGCATTCACCTTATCGGTCAGAATGCCGCTCACGGCGCTATCCTGGCTTTCAAACACCCGCGCTTTGCCGGTGAATTTCAGGATGGAATCGTCCACCCCGGCGGTTTTCACGATGCAGCCGTGTTCGGCGATATTGCCGAACAGCACCGCCAGCCCGCCATCTTTCGAAAACGCGTGCTCGACATCGCGGATCGCCCCGGTCGCGCGGTCGCGGTCCAGCTCTTTATAGCGGTTCTGGGTCGAAAACGCCTGCGTCGTACGCACGCCACCGGGTGCGGCGCGGTAGAAGGTTTCCACATCCGGATCATTCGCCGTCATCACATCCCATTTGGCGATGGCCTCGCCCAGGCTTTCGGAATGCACGGTGCGCACATCGCTATGCAGCAGCCCGGCGCGGTTCATCTCGCCCAAAATGCCGAAAATCCCACCTGCCCGGTGCACATCTTCCATATGCACATCGGCTTTCGCCGGAGCGACCTTGCACAGGCACGGCACCTTGCGGCTCAGCCGGTCCATATCCGCCATGGTGAAATCCACCTTGGCCTCATAGGCAATGGCCAGCAGGTGCAGCACCGTGTTGGTCGAGCCGCCCATGGCAATATCAAGGCTCATGGCGTTCTCAAACGCTTCAAAGGTCGCCACATCGCGCGGCAGCATCCCCGGCTTTTCGTCCTCGTAATGCGCCTTGGTAATTTCGACGATCCGCCGCCCGGCCTGTTTGAACATCGCTTCGCGGTCAGCATGGGTCGCCAGCATCGAGCCGTTGCCCGGCAGCGCCAGCCCCAGCACTTCGGCCAGCGAGTTCATCGAGTTCGCGGTGAACATGCCCGAGCAAGACCCACAGGTCGGGCAAGCCGCCTGTTCAATCGCTTCCACCTGTTCATCGGTAAAGCTCTCATCGGCAGCAGCCACCATCGCATCGACCAGATCGAGGTCGTGATTGACGATATCGGGGCTGATCTTGCCCGCTTCCATCGGCCCGCCGGAGATAAAGATCACCGGAATGTTCAACCGCATCGCCGCCATCATCATGCCGGGGGTGATCTTGTCGCAATTCGAGATGCAGACCATGGCATCGGCGCTATGGCCGTTGACCATATATTCCACGCTATCGGCAATGATCTCACGCGACGGCAGGCTGTAGAGCATCCCGTCATGACCCATCGCAATACCATCATCAATCGCGATGGTGTTGAATTCCTTGGCAACCCCGCCCGCCGCTTCGATCTCGCGCGCCACAAGCTGGCCCAGATCTTTCAGATGCACATGGCCCGGAACGAATTGGGTAAAGCTGTTGACCACTGCAATGATCGGTTTGCCGAAATCGCCATCTGTCATCCCGGTGGCACGCCAAAGGCCACGGGCCCCGGCCATATTGCGACCATGGGTAGATTTGCGCGAGCGGTAATGGGGCATGCGTGTTCTCCTCGACTATCGCCGGGCTGAATAGCGCGTTCCGGTGGGGCGAGCAATGGCGCAGCCAATGGAGCCCCACCGGTTTGACCGGCCAATACCGGTCAGATTGTTCCGATCACCGCTACCGCTTCCCATGGGGCAAGGCTGATGCTGCCGCTCAGGCTGCTCCGCTCCGCACAGTTGGCAATCAGGCACTCACCGCTCACCGCACCAGCCTCAGGCAGCTCTACGCTCTGCTCCGCCCCGCTGAGATTGGCCAGCATGGTCAGGCGCTGACCGTCATGTTCGCGGCTATAGGCCCAGATCGCCGGGTGATCTTCCAAAAGCGGCACAAACCGGCCCTCGGTAATCACCGGATGGGCGCGGCGCAGGGCGATGAGCTTTTGATAATAGGTAAAGACCCCGTCCGGGTCGGCGCGGTCTGTGGCCACGTTGATCTCGGAATAATTCGGGTTCACCGCCAGCCAGGGCGTGCCACTGGTGAAGCCCGCATTGGCGCTGGCATCCCAATGCATCGGGGTACGGGCATTGTCGCGGCCATTGGCATTGGCCCCAGCCAGAAATTCCTCTTCGCTCAGCCCCCGCGCCGCCTGTATTTCGACACCGCGCGCGGCAGGTCGTGGTTCGACCAGAACAGGCTGTTCCAGCCATCCTCGGCCAGCGCCTCCTGCCAGGCGTTGAACACCCGTTTCAGCTCGACCAGATCGCAGGGCAAATCGCGCCACTTTCCGAAGGTTTCGTCCCAGCCCGCCGTGACATGCGAGAACTGAAACACCATCGACAGCTCATCCCGGTCGCGCCCGGTGTAGAGCAGCGCATTGTCCAGCGTTGCCGACCACGCCTCGCCCACCGTCACCACATCGCGTCCGGCCAGAGTTTCGCGGTGCATTTCCTGAATATAGTCATGCAGGCGCGGACCATCGGCCACGATTCCCTGATCGGGCTGTTTGCCGATGAGGTCGATCACATCCATCCGGAACCCGGCAATGCCGCGATCAAACCACCAGTTCATCATCTCATAGACGGCGGCGCGCAGATCGGGGTTTTCCCAGTTCAGATCGGGCTGTTTGCGGTCGAAGAAATGCAGGTAATACTGCCCCGTCGCCGCGTCGAATTCCCAGGCCGGGCCGCCAAACAGCGATTGCAGATCATTGGGCAGGCCGCCATCCGGGCCGGGATCGCGCCAGATGTAGAAATCGCGATAGCGGCTGTCGCGGCTGGCGCGTGCCTCCTGAAACCACGGGTGCTCGTCCGAGCTGTGATTCACCACCAGATCCATGACGATGCCGATCCCGCGCGCCTTGGCTTCGGCCAGCAACCGGTCAAAATCCTCCAACGAGCCAAATTCCGGCGCAATGTCGTGATAATCGGAAATGTCATAGCCGTTATCGGCCATCGGCGAGCGGAACACCGGCGACAGCCAGATGAATCCGACACCCAGATCGGCCAAATGATCGAGCTTGGAGATGATGCCGAGGATATCGCCCACCCCATCGCCATTCGAATCACAAAACGAGCGCGGGTAGATCTGATAACCGACCGCATTTTTCCACCATGCTGCGTCACCCATAACCGCTCTCCTTTTGCGAAATCGCGTCCCGCCCAGAAATAGCACCCTGCGCGTCAGCGTCCAGACGCGGTCGGAACGCTGCGTCGCATTGGTAAAATCGCGGTTTCTTGAAGTTGACGTGCACGTCAACTCATGCATGATTTAAGTCACAAGTGACAAAACGAGCCAGATACTGCCCGATGGATAAAGACCTGAACACCATACGCGAGATGTGCGAAATCTTCGGCGTGACCGCGCGCACGCTCAGGTTTTACGAATCCAAAGAGCTGCTCTCGCCGATCCGCGAAGGCCAGAAACGGCTGTTTACCCGGCGCGACCGGGCGCGGCTGAAACTGATCCTGCGCGGGCGCCGCTTTGGCTTTCCGCTCGAGGAAATCCGCCAGCTGCTTGATCTTTACGATCTCGGCGACCAGCAGATGACCCAGCTCCGTGAAACCATGGATTATGCCAAACGGCATCTGGGCGAGCTTCAGGCCCAGCGCGACGAGCTCGACGAAGCCATCGCCGAGCTGAGCCAACAGATTGACTGGGGCGCGCAGATGCTCGCCTCGCAAGACGCAGACACGGCGGCTGACTAACCGCCACCATCCAATACCGACGACCCGGCCGAGAGGAGACGACCGACCTATGCCCAGTTATACCGCCCCCACCCGTGACATGGCTTTCCTTCTGCATGATGTGCTGAAGGTGCAAGACAGCGATATTCCCGGCTATGACGAGCTGGATCGTGACATCACCAACGCCGTGCTGGAAGAAGCCAGCAAGCTGACCTCGGAACTGCTCGCCCCGCTGAATGCAGTGGGCGACAAAGAAGGCTGCACGCTGGAAAACGGCGTGGTCCGCACCCCGACCGGCTTTAAGGCCGCGTTTGATCAGGTGCGCGAAGGCGGCTGGACCGGGCTGGATTGCGATCCCGATTATGGCGGGCAAGGCATGCCGCATCTGATCGGCACCGCCGTGGGCGAGATGTTTGCCTCGTCCAACATGGCCTTCAACATGTATCAGGGCCTGACCCATGGCGCCTATTCGGCGATCCATACCCATGGGACCGAGGAGCAGAAAGCCAAATATCTGCCGAAGATGGTCGAGTGCACCTGGACCGGCACGATGAACCTGACCGAACCGCATTGCGGCACCGATCTGGGGCTGATGCGCACCAAGGCCGAACCGCAGGCAGATGGCAGCTACAAGATCACCGGCACCAAGATCTTCATCTCGGCGGGCGATCACGACATGTCGGACAACGTCATCCATCTGGTGCTGGCGAAAATCCCCGGCGGCCCCGAGGGTGTGAAAGGCATTTCGCTGTTCATCGTGCCAAAATTCATGGTCGATGACGCGGGCAATCTGGGCGAACGCAACGGCGTCAGCGTCGGCAATCTTGAAGAAAAGATGGGCATCCACGGCAACGCCACCTGCGTGATGAACTTTGATGGCGCCACCGGCTATCTGCTCGGCGAAGAGCATAAAGGCATGCGCGCCATGTTCACGATGATGAACGAAGCCCGTCTGGGCGTTGGCGTGCAGGGTCTGGCGCAGGCCGAAGCCGCCTATCAGGGCGCCGTGGCCTATGCCAAAGACCGGCTGCAGGGCCGCGCCGTGACCGGCGTTGAAAACCCCGATGGCCCCGCCGATCCGCTGATCGTGCATCCCGACATTCGCCGTTCGCTTATGCATCAGAAAAGCTTCATCGAAGGCGCACGGGCGCTCACCCTCTGGGGCGCGGAAATGCTCGACCGGGTCGCGCAAACCGGCGACAAAGACACCGACGCCATGCTCAGCTTGCTGATCCCGGTGCTGAAAGGCGTGCAGACCGACAAGGGCTTTGAATGCGCGGTGATGGCGCAGCAGATCTTCGGTGGCCACGGCTATATCGAAGAACAGGGCATGAGCCAGTTCGTGCGCGATGCCCGGATCGCGATGATCTATGAAGGTGCCAACGGCATTCAGGCGCTCGACCTTGTGGGCCGTAAACTGCCCTCGAATGGTGGCAAAACCATCATGTCCTTCTTTGAAATGGTGAAAAGCTTCATCAAGGAAAACGAAGGCACTGAGGCGCTGAAAGCCCAGTTCCTCGACCCGCTGAAAGCGGCCTCGAAAGATCTGCAAGCGGCGGCCACCTATTTCATGCAGGCCGGGATGAAATCGCCCAACAATGCACTGGCCGGGGCCACCGATTTCATGCACCTGTTTGGTCATGTGGCGATCGGGCTGATGTGGGGCAAAATGGCCAAAGCAGCGATGGCAGCTCTTGAAGCAGGCACCGGCGACGCCACGTTCTATGAGACAAAACTCATCACCGGGCGTTACTACATGGCCCGTCAGATTCCCGAAACCAAAACCCTTCTGGCCCGGATCGAAAGCGGGGCGGATACGGTGATGGCGCTGGACGCGGAGGCGTTCTGAGCCAGATCGGGAGACGCGCGACAGGGAGGATCAAATGGCAAAACGTTTCCGCCTGACCCGCCGGTTTCCGGTGGCAATGACCGAAGATGGCTATCGCCGCCTGAAACGCTTCGCATCCGAGGCGGGGCTGGACGAAGGCGAGGCGCTGTCCTTCCTGTTCGAGCATTTTGACAGCGTAATCGATGGTGACACGCTCACCCATCGATTGCGGCTGTTCAATTCCGAGCTGGACGCGCGCAAGCGATGAGCTTGTGCGCGACCTGACCGAAACGCGCGATGGGTGTGCACACGCCCTAAAAACGGGAGGACAGACATGACACTTAAGCTTCATTGCTTTGGCGAAAGCGGCAATTCCTACAAGGCAGCGCTGGCGCTGGAACTGGCCGGGCTGGAATGGGAGCCGGTCTTTGTCGACTTCTTCCATGGCGAAGCACGTGGGGACGCCTATCGCGACTTGAACCCGATGGGCGAAGCGCCGGTGCTGATCAGCGATGATTTCACCCTCAGCCAGTCCGGGGTGATCCAGCAATGGATCATCGAGACAACCGGCAAATTCGGCGGCAAGACCCCCGAAGAAAACCGCGAGATCCTGCGCTGGCAATTCTGGGACAACCACAAAGGCTCGTCGCAATTCGGCATGACCCGCTTTCTGATGAACTTCCTGCCGGAAGACAAACGCCCGGCCGAAGTGATCGCCTTCATGCAAGGCCGGGTGAAAGCCGCGCTCGACGTGCTGGAAGGCGAACTTGCCAAGCGCGACTGGCTGGTGGGCGATGGGCCGACCATGGCTGACCTGTCGTGCTGCGCCTATCTCTATTACCCCGAGCCCTTTGGCTTTGATCGTGCCGCCTACCCGGCCATCGACGCCTGGCTCACCCGAATTTCCGAGATTGACGGGTGGAAACACCCCTATGACCTGATGCCCGGCAGCCCCGCTGACCGAGCCTGAGAACGAAAGGGAAAGATATGACCGAAGCCTATATCTATGACGCCGTGCGCACACCGCGCGGCAAAGGCAAGCCCGACGGCACCCTGCATCAGGTGCCCGCCGTGCGCCTGTCGGCGCTGGCGCTGAACGCGCTCAAAGACCGCAATGGGCTGGAAGGCCATGCAGTGGAAGACGTGATCTGGGGCAATGTCACGCAAGTGGGCGAACAGGGCGCCTGCCTTGCCCGCTCTGCCGTGCTTTATTCCGATCTTGATGAGCGCATCCCCGGCGTCTCGATCAACCGTTTCTGCGCCTCCGGTCTGGAAGCGGTGAACATCGCGGCCAATCAGGTCAAGGGCGGTGGCGGCGAGGCCTTCATCGCGGGCGGTGCCGAAAGCATGAGCCGCGTGCCGATGGGCACCGATGGCGGCGCGATTGCCGTTGACCCCTTCCTGGCGATGAAAAGCTATTTCGTCCCGCAAGGCATCTCGGCCGATATCATCGCCACCACCTATGGCTTCAGCCGCGAAGACGCCGATGCACTGGCCGTCGAAAGCCAACGCCGTGCCGCCGAGGCCCGCGCCGATAACCGCTTCAAGTCGATCATCCCGGTCACCGATGTGAATGGTCTGACCATTCTCGATCAGGACGAAATGATCCGCCCCACCGATATGCAAGGGCTGGGCAGCCTGCGCCCCTCGTTCCAGCAAATGGGCGAAGTGATGCCTGGCTTCGACAATGTCGCGCTGATGAAGTACCCGGAGCTGGAGAAAATTCACCACATCCACCATGCCGGGAACTCTTCGGGCATTGCCGATGGCGCCGCCGCGATCCTGATCGGATCGAAGGAGTTTGGCGAGCAATACGGGCTGAAACCGCGCGCCAAAGTGCGTGCCACCTCGCGCGTTGGCACCGATCCGACCATCATGCTCACCGGCCCGGTGCCTGCCACCGAGCGGGTGCTGAAAGCGGCTGGGATGCAGTTTGGCGATATTGACCTCTTTGAAGTCAACGAAGCCTTCGCCGCCGTGGTGCTGCGCTTCATCCAGTATTTCAACGCCGACACCTCCAAGCTCAACGTCAATGGCGGTGCCATCGCCATGGGCCACCCGCTGGGAGCCACCGGCGCGATGATCATCGGCGCGCTGCTGGACGAGCTGGAACGCACCGACAAAGAGGTCGGCCTTGCCACCCTCTGCATCGGCTCCGGCATGGGTGCCGGCACCATCATCGAACGCGTGTAAGGAGACGTCAAATGGCTGAATTCACCATGAAAATTGACGCCGACGGCGTCGCGATCATCACCTGGGATTGCACTGACAAATCCATGAATGTGATGAGTTTTACCGGCGTGACCGAGCTGGAAGCCTGTGTTGATCAGGCGCTGGCCGATGACGCGGTGAAAGGCATCGTGATCACCTCGGGCAAAGACAGTTTTGCCGGTGGCATGGATCTGAACGTGCTGGCGAAAATGCGCGAAGATGCGGGCGACAACCCCGCTCAGGGCGTGTTTGACGGCACCATGACCCTGCACAAGATCCTGCGCAAAATCGAACTTGCCGGGATGGATTTCAAAACCAAGAAAGGCGGCAAGCCGGTTGCGGCAGCGGTGCCCGGCACGGCGATGGGCATCGGCTATGAACTGGCACTGTCCTGTCACCGCATTTTTATGGCCGAGGGCAAAGGCAAAATCGGCCTGCCCGAGATCATGGTTGGCCTGTTCCCCGGCTCCGGCGGCACTACCCGCCTGGTGCGCAAAATGGGTGCCATGGCCGCCGCGCCGTTCCTGCTGGAAGGTAAAACACTGGCCCCGGCGAAAGCCAAAAGCTCCGGCCTGATTGACGAGGTTGTGGCCCCGGAAGAGCTGCTCTCGGCGGCGAAAGCCTGGGTACTCTCGGCCACTGAGGCCGATCTGGTGAAACCCTGGGATGCGAAGGGCTACAAAATGCCCGGCGGCACCCCCTATCACCCGGCCGGCTTTGGCACTTTCCTCGGCGCCTCGGTGATGGTGCATTCCAACACCAAAGGCGTCTATCCGGCGGCGAAGGCCCTGCTTTCGGCGGTCTATGAAGGCGCACTGGTGCCCTTTGACAAGGCACTGGAAGTTGAGGCGCGCTGGTTCACCAGTGTGGTGCTCAACCCCTCTTCGAGCGCGATGATCCGTTCGCTCTTCCTCAACAAGGGCGCGCTGGAAAAAGGTGCAGTGCGGCCCGAAGGCGTGGATGATCAGCGGGTCACGAAGGTGGGCGTGCTGGGTGCGGGCATGATGGGCGCGGGCATCGCGCTGGTCTCGGCCCTTGCTGGCATAGAAGTGGTGCTGATCGACGCCGATCAGGCCGCAGCCGAGCGCGGCAAATCCTATAGCGAAAGCTATATGGACAAAGGCATCTCGCGCGGCAAAGCCACGGCGGAGAAGAAAGAAGCCGTGCTGGGCCTGATCACCCCCACCACCGATTACGCCGCGCTGAAAGGCTGCGATCTGATCGTTGAGGCGGTGTTTGAAGATCCGAGCGTGAAAGCCGAAGTGACCGCGAAAGCCGAGGCGGCGGCGGGCGAAGACGTGATCTTTGCCACCAACACCTCGACCCTGCCGATCACCGAGCTGGCCAAGGCATCGGCCCGGCCCGAGCAGTTCATCGGCATCCACTTCTTCTCGCCGGTCGAGAAGATGGCGCTGGTGGAAATCATCAAGGGCAAAGGCACGGGCGACCGCGCTGTGGCCAAAGCGCTCGATTACGTTCGCCAGATCAGGAAAACTCCGATTGTCGTCAACGACGCGCGGTTCTTCTACGCCAACCGCTGCATCATCCCCTATCTGAACGAGGGCATCCGCATGGTCGGCGAAGGCGTGTCGCCTGCGCTGATCGATCACGCTGCGCAGCTTCTGGGCTTCCCGGTCGGGCCGCTGCAACTGGTCGATGAAACCTCGATCGAGCTGGGCGTGAAAATCGCCAAAGCGACCAAGGCAGCGATGGGCGATGCCTATCCCGATGATGCGGTCGACGAGGTGGCATTCTGGATGGCCGGTCAGGGCCGCATGGGCCGCAAAGCCAAAGCCGGTTTCTATTCCTATGACGAAAAAGGCAAACGCCTTGGCTTCTGGGAAGGCTTGGGCGAGCAATACAAGCTGCTCGAAGATCAGCCGGAGCTTGCGCAGGTTCAACACCGTCTGATGATGGCGCAGGTGCTGGAAGCGGTGCGCGCGCTGGAAGAAGGCGTGCTGACCGATATCCGCGAAGGCGATGTGGGCGCCATTCTGGGCTGGGGCTTCGCGCCGTGGTCCGGTGGCCCGTTCTCCTGGCTCGACATGATCGGCGCAGCCAAGGCTGCGGAAATCTGCGACGCGCTCACCCCCGAATTCGGTCCGCGCTTTACCACCCCGGCCCTGCTGCGCGAGATGGCCGAGAAAGGCGAAAGCTTCTACGCCCGCTTCGCCCCGGCAGCCGCCGCCTGATCACACGTCTGATCAGAGCAACTTAGCAAAAGAAAAGCCCCGTCCGGTCAATCCGGGCGGGGCTTCCGTATTACAGGCAGCCTCAACTGGGGGGGAACAGCGGGACAAAGGACCGGCCTGCAACGGAATTTCAAACAATCGACAAGGCCCGGATCAGGCCACAGTGCTCATTTGCATAAAGCCATGTGCCCGCGCATCTTCCTCTGCAATGCTGTCGATCAGTTTGCGGGCGTCATCGCCTTTCCACACCGTATAGGGCGCGGGCAGCGCAGTGCCGTCGAACACATCCATCATCGCGATGCCTTCCGCCGCTGCAGGCGACAGCATCAGCGCGCCACCATCGGCATAGATAACCTCGTCATCTTCGAAATGCAGGGTGACCATTTCAACCGGATGCAGGCTGCGGAAACGTTCGATGCCGCGGAAGCCGACCAATAGCTTGGCCGGGATCAGCGCGAAGGGATCGCCGATCAGATCTTCCGCCACATCGCTCTCCAACATCACAACCTGCTCCGGCAGCAGGATCATCGGCTCTTCGTTGCCCAGCGCATGCATCGGCACATGCAGCGGGCTGGTGAAATCGGGCATGCTGTCGCTGGCGACGAAATGCGTCCCGCGCGACACGGATTTGACGACCTGCAGGCCGTTATCGAAGGTGAACACCCGGTCGCCTACTTTGATATCGCAGGCCTGGCGCCAACCGTATTCGGTCGCGATCCGCGCGGTCGAGGCAAAGCCCCGCATGCTGTAATCCTGAGTTTCGGTTTCGATGTCGTCCGCACCAATGAATTCATTGGCGATATTATCCATGCCCTTCAGAGCTTTTTCCCAACTTCCGAACATTTCGTCCCCTTGTTCACGAGCCGTGGCAGCTTTGTTGCTTTGCGTTGATCAAGAAATGGAAGAGACACGGGCAAATTCTTCGGCGCGAAATAGGCCATATTACGGCATTGTCCGAGCGCGAGCATCTGTCTCAGGTCTGTCCCCGGCACTGTTTCCAGTTTTGCGAGAACAAAGGTAAATGAAAGGTAAATGCTTGAAATAATTAAGGTTAACGCGCCGCATTTCCTCGTAATTGTTGAATAACTTCTGAAATTCAGCCGAATCGATAGGAAAAGCGGGCGATATCCTCGGCGCAGGCCTCTGCCACAATCGCCGCCTCATCATCGCCATAGTAAACGCGCCAATCGCGATTGCGCTCTGATCGGTTCTCTTGTGACACCGCCCCAAGCGCAAATCCCAGATGCGCCTCCAGCGGAGCCAGATCTTCGGCCAGATGCTCCAGCCGAATAAACAGATCCGCCCGTTCCACCCCGTCTGCATCCTGCACATAGCGCCCATAGGGATAGTTCTGCATCCCCGCCCGGATCAATGGCGTGCGCAGAAAGGCGGGAAAGGCCAGCTCTTTCGCCAGCCCCACCGCCGGATGATCGAAATTCTGGATCTGAAGCCAGTGGTAATAGCTCACCATCCGGTCCCACGGGTTGCGCACTAGGGTGAAGACGAAAAATTCCTCCATCTCCGCCTGGGTCACCAGCCCGTAGAGGTCGGTCAGCATGGAATGCTTCCACAGCCGTCCGGAAGTTTTCACATCCTGCACCCGACGGCGACGTTTCAGCGCTTTCGGCGTATCGCCAAGCATCACATCGTCCGCCATCGCCCGGGCTTCCAGCGCCAGCGCCAGCGAAGTGCCCCCGGTCTTGGGCGCATGAAGAAAAATATAGCGACGGCCGCGTGACAGGATCATGGCGCGAGACTATGCCCCGCCCCACCACCGGGCAATCCCCGGAATGAGCACTCTGCGCTTTCTCCGACAGGGGCGAACCGCGGCGTTGTCCCTACCCACACTTAGCACCCATGCTAACTATAGACCTTTCCCATTTCCATTGACGCCTTCCCGCCCCCACTTCACAGTTTCCCCAAACAGATCTGGGAGGTGACGATGGGCTGGTTGCGTGATGAAACCGGGCTGGAGAAATGCGAGGCAAACCATGTGGCGCTGACGCCGCTATCGCATCTGAACCGGGCCAAAGAGGTCTTCCCGGACCGTATCGCGATCATCGACCGGGCCCGGCGCTTCACCTATGCCGAATACCACGCCCGCACCAGCCGCCTTGCCTCGGCTCTTGCCCAATCCGGCATCGCCCCGGGCGATGTGGTCGCCACCCTGCTGCCCAATATCCTCGCTCAGGCCGAAGCCCATTGGGGCGTGCCCGCCTGCGGCGCGGTGCTCAACACCATCAACACAAGGCTCGATCCCGACACCATCGCCTATATCTTTGCCCATGGCGAAGCCAAGCTGGTGCTGGTCGATAGCTCCCTCATCCCGCTGGCCGAAGCTGCCATCGCCCGGATGCAAGCCCCCGCCCCGCAGATCATCGAGGTCTCCGACACGCAGGCGGGTCTGCCCGCCACAGGCCGCTATGAGGAATATGAAGATTTCATCGCAGCGGGTGATCCCGCCTTCCCCTGGATCATGCCTGAGGATGAATGGGAAAGCCTCGCGCTCAACTACACCTCCGGCACCACCGGGCGACCCAAGGGCGTGGTCTATTCCCATCGCGGTGCGTATTTGCACACGCTCGGCCTCAGCCTCGATTGGGGCCTGAACCGCGACACCGTCTACCTCACTATCGTCCCGCTATTTCACTGC
>JARRIY010000073.1:0-13593 GCA_037379985.1 Maritimibacter sp. | reverse complement strand
CGCCCACCCCGCGGTTCGGTCGCAGCCCTCATGGATTAGCTCTTCCCCGATGTGCGGGCGTAGCCCTCAAGGAATAGCTTCAACCCCTCGTGTCGAAAGCACGCTTTCAGTGTGACGGACCGGCGCTCGCCCGGCTTTCTCGAGTTCCCCTGCAACCCTTCACAGCACGAAAACTTGCTTTCGTGCCTTTCCCAAGCTAGGCGGGGGCAGATTTTGAGGAGGAAAAGGGCGATGAGCCTTGGGGCAGATAGCCTGACAGCCGGGAGCGTGACTGCCCCGGTTGCGGTGGAGCCGGTGATCACGCTGACGCCCGGCGGGTCGGTCTGGGTGCATTGGAGCTATAACCCGCTGATCTGGGGCGGGTTGGCGCTGATGCTCTGGCTGTTTCTGCGCGGGATGAAGGTACGCGGGATTCCTTTCGCCTCAACGCAGGCGATCAGTTTCCTGTTCGGGCTGGCGCTGATCTGGCTGATGCTGATCACACCGCTGGACTATATCGCCCGGCACCTGTTTGGCATGCGGCAAGGGCAGATTCTTGTGCTGCATATCATCGCGCCGATTGCGATTTTCTTTGCTGCGCCGCAGGCGACGCTGTTTGCGGGCATGCCGCGCCGGATGCGGCATTTGGTGCTGGCGCCGATGCTGCGTGACCGGGCTTTGCGGCAGGTTGGCCGCGCGTTGAGCCAGCCGGTAGTCGCCACCGCGCTCTATATTCTCAGCCTGACCCTGTGGCTGCTGCCGCCCCTGCAAAATGCGGCGGTGCTGCATCCGGGGATCGGGCGGTTGATGGTGGCGACGATGCTGCTGACCGGCTGCGCGCTGTTTCGGATCATCTTTGATCCGCGCGACGAGCCGCAGGGCTTGGGTTTTGGCTATCGGCAGATGATCATTGCCACGCTGATCATCACCCATATCGGCACTGGCGCGGTGATCAGCCTGACCTCGCGCGCGCTTTATCCGGCCTATGATCAGGTCGGGCGGCTGTTTGGCATTGCGGCGCTGCCGGATGAAACCAATGGCGGCTTTCTGATCTGGGTGCCGAGCGCGCTGGTGCTGGCGCTGGCGGTGCTGTTGGTCATGCATCGCTGGAACGGGGCAGAGCATCTGCGCTGGAAACGCACCGGCACCCATCTGCCGATGACCGGCTTTGGCAATCTGATCAGCCCGCAAACCGCCGAAGAGCTGTGGATGCTCGTGACCCCGCGCAATCGCAAGGTGGGGATCGGGCTCGGGCTGGTCGCGGTGATGATGTTTGTGATGATCATGGGCATGGCGCAGATGGTGCATATGGCCAGCGCCGGAGCGCCGTAGGAGGGCTGCGCCGGGTGAGCGGCGGTCCGGGGAATGGCGCATTGCTGCTTTTGGGCATCGCCATTTATGTTTGCCACGAACTGCCCGCCTTTCCGCGCAATCTGAGAGTCAGCCATAGCGCCAGTCCGGGGGATAGAAGGAAGGACCATCGCGCCGGTGGCGCGGCGAAAGCCTTCCGGATGGCCGGCGCTCGCCCGGCGCCTTGCGGCGCTGTTCGGGCGAAGGGGGCAAAGAGCTATTCCCCGAGGGCTGCGACCGACCCGGGTGGGTGTCTATCTCGCATCAGACAGTTTGACCGCTCCACTCTTGGCGCGGGCTGCAAGCCCGTGCCGCGCCTGACCTTACCCCCGGGAAGGCGCTTTGGCGACGCGGTGAATCGCGAAACCGGATTTTATGCTTTTGGTCGGAGCGCATAGAAATATACCCATAAAACGCCTCCCCAAGGTCAGGCGCGGCACTCCGCGCGCAGGAGGCCTCGGCGCTGTTCGGGCGAAGGGCATAGAAACAACGCCTCTCAGCGCGTCGGCGGCACCCGGTGCAGTGGGGCGTCGCGCCAGTGGCCGGGGGCGATTTGATCGAGGCTCCAGTCGCCGATCTTCCAGCGCACCAGCCGGAGGGTGGGAAAGCCTGCCGCCGCCGTCATCCGCCGCACTTGCCGGTTGCGCCCCTCCGAAATGGTGATCTCCAGCCAGCTATCGGGTACCGATTTGCGAAAGCGCACGGGCGGGTCGCGTTCCCATAGCTCCGGCGGGTCGATCAGCCGGGCCTTGGCCGGGCGGGTCATGCCGTCTTTCAGCATCAGACCTTTGCGCAGGGGCTCCAGATCGGCCTCGCTGGGCGCGCCTTCGACCTGCACCAGATAGGTTTTTTCCATCTTGTGCTTGGGGTTGCTGATCTTGGCCTGCAAGCGTCCGTCATCGGTGAGCAGCATCAGCCCTTCGCTGTCGCGATCCAGCCTGCCTGCCGGGTAAACGCCCGGAATATCGATATAATCCGACAGCGTTGCACGCGGTGACGGGCTTTTCGCATCGGTGAATCGCGATAGTACCCCATTGGGTTTGTTGAACAGGATCAGCTTTGCCATGGCCCCGCATAGCCGGGATGATAAAGAATTTCATCCCCCCCGATGAAAAATGCTTGCGTGAATCAGCGTCCGGCCTCATATGCGCGCCACAGACGCCAACGCACGCACCTCTGGCCACGCCTTTCGGCACGCGTTTATGCAGCGACGGTAACGTCTTCATTGGAACCTTGGGGCATCGCGCCCCTGTCTTGTGGAGATCGCATGACCTACGTTGCTCAGGGCGCCTTTGCGCCCCTTTCTCGCCTTGAAACCTTCGCCGAGACCGCCGAAGTCGACCGACCGACCCTCGTGCTCGATATCGAGCGCGTGGCCGAGCAATATCACGCGCTGAAACTGGGGCTGGGCTTTGCCCATATCCATTATGCGGTGAAGGCCAACCCGACCCGAGAAATCATCGAGCGACTGGTGGCGCTGGGATCGCATTTCGATGCGGCGTCGCGGGCTGAGATCGAGCTGTGCCTGAGCCAGGGGGCGGCGCCCGAGACGATTTCCTTCGGCAACACGATCAAAAAGCCCTCTGACATCGCCTTCGCCCATCAGGCGGGGGTAAGGCTGTTTGCGGCCGATGCCGAGGCGGTGGGGCTGAGCTTTCATGTCGGCAGCCAGACCCGCCGCGCCGATATGTGGACCGGCGTGCTCGACCATGTGGCGACGATCTGGGACGATCTGAAAGCCCGTGGTTATGCGCTGACGGTGCTCAATATCGGCGGCGGCTTTCCGGCTTTCTATGGCGAGGAGATCGACACTCCCACCGCCTATGCCGCGCAGGTGATGGATCTGGTCACCGCGCGTTTTGGCGCCGTGCCTTATATCATGGCCGAGCCGGGTCGGGGCATGGTGGCCGAAGCCGGGGTGATCCTTGCCGAGGTGGTGCTGGTGTCGAAAAAATCCGAGGACGATACCCATCGCTGGGTCTATCTGGATATCGGGCGTTTCTCGGGGCTGGCCGAAACCGAGGGCGAGGCGATCCGGTATCAGATCACCACCCCGCATGATCACGAGGCCTTTGGCCCCTGCATTCTGGCGGGTCCGTCCTGTGACAGCGCCGATGTGCTTTATGAAAAGCGCCCGGTGATGCTGCCGCTGGGGCTGCGGTCTGGCGACAAGGTGGTGATCTGCAATGCGGGCGCTTACACGTCGAGCTATTCTTCGGTCGGGTTCAATGGTTTCCCGCCGCTTGACGTTGTGGTGCTTCCATCGCCCTTCTGAAACATCGCAGCGCCTAGTCGTCGTCTATGACGCCGGTAAAACAACCCTCGCTCTGGCCCGTGGGCGGCGACATTCCGGTGGGCAGCATTGTTGTCTGATCGTAGCAGGCCTGCGCGAGCTGTCGGCTGGTCAGACCCTCGGCGAATGAGAGATCGGCATAGCGCAGATCTGCCCCGGACAGGTTGGCCCGGGATAGCCTTGAATGCTCAAACCCGGCGCCGCGCAGGATCGCGCCCTTGAGGTCAACGCCTTCAAGATCGCACTCTTCGAAATCGGCGTTTTCAAAATGGCCGCCTTCAAGATCCGCACCGGTGAGGTCGGCACCTTCGAAATCAACACCGCTGAAATCAATGCCTTTCAGCTCAGCCCCGTTTAGATCGATGCCTTCGAACGAGATCGCGAAGCGGCGCAACAGGTCCAGCTCGGCAAGGAAGGCAAGCGCCCGGCCTGCGCGCTCGCCTTCGACAAGGCGCAAAACCGCCATGGTCTGCGCCCGGCCAATCGCGTTCACCGTATCCGGGGCCGCGCCTTCCGGGGCTTCGAGCACCAGCGCTGTGACCCGGTCTATATATTGCTGAAATGCGGCCTCGGCGGCGCGATCATCGGCCAGGTCTTGCTGCACCGCATTGATCAACACCGTGGCAAAGCCCACCACCATCGGCACGGCCAAGAGCGAAATCCAATCCCAAAGCGTGCGTTCGGCGAAGCCTGTCCAGGCGGGCCGCCGCCAGCGCCAATAGAGCGCAAGCAGGATGGTCACCGTCGTCAGAGCGGCGAGGGTCATGAGTGTGAAAATCATACGACTATCCCTGTTCTTCAGCGATCAAAGCACAGGTGGATGGGGTTTGCACCCCTTCTGTCGCCTGTGTTGCAGAGCTTGTCGTTGGCGAAACAGCCGAACGCCTCTATCCTCGCGTCAACTGCGCGAAAAGGAGATGCGTAAATGCCCCCGATTGAAGATCACGCAGAGCGTTTTGCGCTGGCCAATGAGCTGCATGCGCGGCCATTTCCGGCTCTGACCGCGCCGGTTTCGGCGGCGGTGCTGGCGGTGAAGCAGCCCCATGATGCGGCCGGGCGGGATCGGGCGGCGGATCGGGCGCATCTGATTGCGCTTCTGGATCGCCACGGTGCGCAGCATCCTCCGGAAGGGGCCAATCACTATTTCGGCGAGATCGGCAAATACCGGCTGAAATGGGAACAGCATAGCGAGTTTGTGACCTATACGATCTATGGGGATGGCGGCGCGGGGGCGGATTTTGACCCTGAGTTGTTTGCTGCTTTTCCCGAAGATTGGCTGGAGGCGGCTCCGGGCCAGCGCATCACATCGGCGCTGATCCATGTGGAGCCGATGCCCGGCCGCGATGAGATGCGCGAGAAAATCGCCCGCTGGTTCGTGCCGGAAAGCCTTGCGGCCTCGGAAATTCTGGATGGGGCAGCGGTGCTGGCGGGGGATTTCCGTATCGATGCCAGCGGCCATATGCGCTTTGCGGTTTTTGTGGGCGAGGGCACCTCGGAGCGGCGGATCGGGCGGATCGTGACCCGGATCGTTGAGATCGAGACCTATAAGACCATGTCGATGATGGGCTATGCGCGGGCGCGGGCGGTGCAGCCGCGCTTGGGGCAGCTTGCCAATACGCTGTCAGAGCTGGTTGGCGGGCTGGGGCAGGCGGGCAGCTCGCATGAGGCGGAGCTGAAAGAGCTGTTGGAGATCTCGGCGGGGCTGGAAAACTTGCATGCCAAGACGGCGTTTCGGTTTGGGGCGACCGAAGCCTATGAGGCGATTGTCACCGACCGGGTGACTGTGCTGCGCGAGCGGCGCTGGGAGGGGCGTCAGACCCTGAATGAAGTCATGACCCGCCGGTTTGATCCGGCGATGCGCACGGTGAAAGCGACGCGCAGGCAGATGGACGATCTGGCGACGCGGGCGATCCGGGCGGGCGATCTGTTGCGCACGCGGGTGGATGTGGAACGACAGGCGCAGAACCAGATGCTGCTGGAAAGCATGGATAAGCGCGCCGATCTGCAAGTGCGTTTGCAAGAGACGGTCGAGGGGCTGTCGGTGGTGGCGATCAGCTATTACGCGGTGAGCCTGCTGGGCTATCTGGTCGAGCCGATTGCCTATCATTTCCATCTCGACAAGGTGCTGGCGAAAGCGGCGCTGGTGGTGCCGGTCTTCCTTGGCGTCTGGCTGATGGGGCGGGCGGTGCGCAAGAAGCTTATTCATAAGTAGGGGGGAGGAGCGCCTGATAGAGGGCCGCGTATGACCGCGGTTAGGCGCATTGGCCTGTCCGGTCTTCCATTTATGGTGACGGAGTCTCCCTGCTTATAGCGCCGCGCCTGCGTTGACGATGCGCCTGACCGGTGGGGCGGTCATGCGCAGCCCGGGCCGCTTGCGCGGCTGTTCCGGGCGGGGGAGCCATATGTCTGTGCTTTCGCCTCACCGCCCCCGGATGCGCGGGTCTAGCGCGTCGCGAAGGCCATCGCCGATATAGTTCACCGCCAGCACGGTTAGTGAGATTGCCAGGCCGGGCCAGATCACCCGTTCGGGGTACTGCTGGATCATATCCTTGGAATCATAGAGCAGCCGCCCCCAGGTGGGGTAATCCGGCGGGAAGCCGAGGCCGAGGAAAGACAGCGCGCTTTCGGTGATGATTGCGGTGGCGATGCCCAGCGTGGCCGAGACCATGATCGGCGACATGATATTGGGCAGGATATGGCGCAGCACCACGCGGCGGCTGGGGGTGCCGATGGAGCGGGCGGCCAGCACATATTCGCGCTCTTTCAGGGCCAGCACATCGCCGCGCACGATCCGGGCCGTCTGCATCCAGGAGGTGATGCCGATGACGAAAACGATCAGAATGAAAATCCCCGCTTCCAGCCCGAAGGCACCGCGCAGGGGATCGCGAAACAGCATGATGATGACCAGCAAGAGCGGCAGCAGCGGCAGGGCCAGAAACAGGTCGGTCATCCGCATCAGAAGGCCGTCGAGCCGTTTCCAATAGCCCGCGATCACCCCGATGAAGGTGCCAAGGACCAGCGACAGCGCCATGGCGGTGAGCCCGACCGAGATCGAGACCTGACCGCCAGCCAGCATCCGGGCGAGAATATCACGGCCAAGCTGATCGGCGCCAAACGGGTGGGCCAGCGACGGGCCCTGATTGCGCGAGCGGATGTCGATATAGCTCGGGTCGAGCCGCCACAGATAGGGGCCGAGATAGACGGCGAGCACGATGAAGACGAAAAAGATCAGCCCGGCCAGCGCGCCGCGATGGGTTTTGAACTGGTCCCAGACATCCAGCCACTGATTGCGCGGCGGATGCACCACTTCGCCGGAGGTATCGATTGTATCTGTCATATCAGTCATACCGGATGCGGGGATCGAGCACGCCGTAAAGGATGTCTGCGATCAGGTTGAAAACAACGATGAGCACCGCGAAGATAAAGGTCACGGTCTGCACCATCGGCGCGTCGGAGGCGTAGATGGCCGAGATCAGGAGCTGCCCCAGCCCGTTGACCTGAAACACCTGCTCGGTGATGATCGCGCCGCCAAAGATCGTCGGCACGCCAAGGGCGATCACGGTGATCACCGGGATCATCGAATTGCGCACCACGTGAAGCAGCACCACGACCCGTTCGGTCAGACCTTTGGCGCGGGCAGTGCGGACGTAATCCTGATTGAGATTGTCCAGCGTCGAGGCGCGCATGAAGCGGCTGACCTGCGCGGCGTTGTAAAGCGTCAGCACAAAGACCGGCATCGCCATCTGCTTCATCTGATACACAAAGCTCGGCCAGTCGGTGACCTTATGGGTGGTGTCATAGATCGAGGGAAACCAGCCGAGAATGACCGAGAAGATCACGATCAGCAGTACGCCGGAAAAGAAGGTGGGGATCGAAAAGCCGATCATCGACACGAAGGTGCCGATCTGGTCGAACCAGCTATATTGCCGATAGGCCGAATAGATGCCGATGGGCAGGGCGAAGAGGGTGGCGAAAATGTAAGACAGGCCGATCACCCAGAGCGTTTGCGGCAGGCGTTCGATCACCGTATCCATCACCGGCGCGCGGTTCTGGAACGAGATCACCCGCTGCATGCCTTCGGTGTAATCGGTGTGGAAGATCGCGTCCCAGGCGACCATCGGTTCGACCACGAAGAATTGCTTCAGCCAGTGCAGATAGCGGATCAGCACCGGATCTCCGAGGCCAAGCGCCTCGCGCATTTTCTGCTTCACTTCCGGCGGCACAGTCAGCGGGATCGAGGCCATCGGATCGCCCGGCGCGAGGTCGAGCAGCAGGAAGATCACCAAAGATATGAACAGAAGCGTCGGGATTGCCATGAGCAAGCGACGGATCGTGAAATGGAGCATAAGCGGCGCCTCGGGTCAGGTCTTTGCGTCGATTGGGTGGGAGGCGCCCGTAAGCGCCCCCCGATATTGCGGGGTCTGGATCACATATCCTTGCGATACCAGTCAGCGGCGTTCCACAGCTCGCTATCCCAGGTGTTCAGGATCACACCGCCCAGCGAGTTGGAATGGGCCGAGACCCGGCCACGATCGACCAGCGGGATCATCACATATTCCTGCATCAGCATGTCGTTCATGGCTTTCGCCAGTTCGGCACGTTTGCTGATGTCGCCGGTTTTCGCCATTTCAGCGACCAGAGCATCATACTCTTCCGAGCAGTAGCGCGGCATGTTGTTGCCCTGCCACTGGGTTTCCGGGCTCGGTGCCTGTTTGCACTCCCAGTTGGCCATATAGGCTTCCGGGTCGGTGCCATCGAAGTTGTTGGCGTACATTTCGACATCGGCAAAGAATTTTTGGAAGGTATCCGGCGAACCGGCATCGCCACCGAAGAACACCGAGGCGTCGATGTTGCGCAGCTCGGTTTCAACACCGATTTCGCTCCACCACTGCTTGATGATCGCCTGGAAGTCCTGACGCACGGCGTTGGTCGAGCTTTGGAAGAGCAGCGAGAGTTTCACGCCGTCTTTTTCGCGGATGCCATCGCCATCGCTATCGACCCAGCCCGCGCTTTCAAGCAGGGCTTTCGCGCCTTCGATATCCTGCGTCAGGCAGGCATCATTGGCGGTCGAGGCATAGATTTCCGGTGCCGGCAGCACGTTGCAGGTCGGGCGACCGGCGGTGCCATAGCCGATTTCCACCAGCAGATCGCGGTCAATCGCCATCGACAGCGCTTTGCGCACGGCGATATCCGACAGGAACGGGTGCGGATGGGCGACGGTGCCGCGTTCGTCGCCAAGATCAGCAGACGGATCGGTGAAGTTGACCATGATCCGCTCAACCAGCGTACCGAAAGCCGAGACCACTTCGCCTTTGCCTTTGCTTTCCATATCGGCCAGCACATCGGGGGCAAGTTGCAGGTTCCAGGCGTAGTCGAATTCGCCGGTTTCCAGAACCGAGCGGCCTGCGGCTGCGGCATCGCCGCCGCCTTTCAGCGTAACCGTGGCGAAGGCCGGTTTGGCCGGATCGCGGTAATTCGGGTTGGCCGAGAGCGAGGCAACGTCGTTGGTTTTGAATTCGTCGACCACAAACGGGCCGGTGCCGATCGGAGCAAAGTTCTCATCGGTGCAGGAGGCCATCGCGGCGCCAACACAATTGGCAAACTGGGCCTTTTGGATGATCGGGGCCTGAGCGCCCACAAACGGGCCATAGGGGAAGGGTTTCGGCACGCCGAATTTGACCACAACGGTCAGATCGTCGGGCGTATCGACCGCAACCACGTCATTATATTTTTCCGACTGCGAGCAGCCGCCACCTTCGGTGGTGCAATATTCCCAGGTGAAGGCCACATCGGCCGAAGTAACCGGGGTGCCGTCGGACCAGAGCAGGCCCTCTTTCAGCTTCCAGGTGACGGTGGTCAGATCTTCCGACACGCCGCCATTTTCCACGGTCGGCACGCTTTCGGCCAGGAACGGCACCATATTGCCGCCTTCGTCATAGCGGGCCAGCGGTTCCAGAACGAGCGAGGCTGCTTCCAGTTCTTTGGTGCCCCCCGACAGGTACGGGTTCATGGTCGAAGCCGCCTGCCAGTAGATAATATTCACTTGGCCATCCGATCCGCGCTCGGCGAATGCGGCGGGCGCCATCAGCATTGCGGCTGCGGCGCCCATAAGGGCTGTCTTGAGTTTCATTTCAAACCTCCAGGTTGGGTGCTCTCAATCCTCGTCGGCTGCTGTTGGTCAGCAGTCGTGTTTTCTGTCGTTTCAATCAAATGACAGGCTGCGAAATGGCCGGGGGCGATTTCGCGAAATTCGGGGTCGATCTCGTGGCATTTGGCAACGGCGACCGGGCAACGGGTGCAGAAATTGCAGCCCTCAGGCGGGTTCGAAGGCGAGGGGACATCGCCGGTCAGAACCTGACGTTCGCTGCGGGCAACATCGGGATCGGGCTCTGGTACTGCCGAAAGCAGCGCCTGCGTATAGGGGTGGCGCGGGGTGGAATAAAGCTCGTGACGCGGGGCCAGCTCGACCACCTTGCCCAGATACATCACCGCGATCCGGTCGGCGATATGGCGCACCATCGACAGGTCATGGCTGATGAACAGATAGGTCAGGCCAAATTCTTCCTGCAGGTCTTCCAGAAGGTTCACCACCTGCGCCTGGATCGACACGTCGAGCGCCGCGATGGGCTCATCACAGACGATGAATTTCGGGTTGAGCGCCAGAGCGCGGGCAATGCCGATGCGCTGACGCTGGCCGCCGGAGAACTCATGCGGGTAGCGGTTGGCGAAATTGCGGTTCAGCCCGACCGCATCCATCAGCTCGCCGACGCGCTCGCGCTTTTCTTCGCGGCTCATATTGGTGTGCTCGTCCAGCGGTTCGCCGATGATGCGCTCCACCTTCATGCGCGGGTTGAGGCAGGCCTGCGGATCCTGAAACCCCATCTGCATAGTCGGGCGCATTTCGCGCAGCTCGGGCTGCGGGGTGGTGCCGATTTCGGTGCCGTCGATCCTGATCGAGCCTTCGGTGATGTCATAGAGCCGCAGAATGGCGCGCCCGCAGGTGGATTTGCCGCAGCCGCTTTCGCCCACCAGCCCGAGGGTTTCGCCCTCGTAGACGTCGAAGCTTACACCATCCACGGCTTTCACCGCGCCGACCTGACGCCGCATGATCCCGGCATTGATCGGGAAATGCATCTTGAGGTCGCGCACTTCGACAAGCGGTTTCATCGGGCTTCCATCAGCCATGCGGCGCGTCCTCTTCGTCGATATCGCGGAAACAGGCAACGTCATGCCCTTCGCCAACCGGGCGGCGCAGCGGGTTTTCGTGATCGCACCAGTCGATCCGATAGGAACAGCGCTTGCGGAACGGGCAGGCGCTGGGGCTGGCCCCAAGGATGGGCGGCTGGCCTTCGATCACCTTCAGCCGGTCGGCGCGCTCGCCGGTCACGCTGGGCACGGTTTCCAAAAGCGCCTTGGTATAGGGGTGGCGCGGATGCTTGAACAGCTCGCGCACCGGGGCGTGTTCAACGATCTGCCCGCCATACATCACGATCACCCGATCCGCGATCCCGGCGATCACGCCCAGATCATGGGTGATCCAGATAATCGCCATGCCAAGCTTTTCGCGCAGCTCTTTCACCAGTTCGAGAATCTGCGCCTGAATGGTCACGTCGAGCGCGGTGGTCGGTTCATCGGCAATCAGCACATCGGGGTCGCAGGCCAGCGCGATGGCGATCATCACCCGCTGCCGCATGCCGCCGGAAAACTGGTGCGGGTAATCTTTCAGCCGCCGGGCTGCATCAGGAATGCCGACCAGTTCCAGAAGCTCCTTGGCGCGGGTGCGGGCCTGGGCTTTGTTCATGCCCATATGGCGGCGCAGCGGCTCCATGATCTGAAAGCCGACGGTAAAGACCGGGTTGAGCGAAGTCATCGGATCCTGAAACACGAAACCGATGCGCCGACCGCGCAGTTTGCGCAGCTCGTCGGGGTCGATTTGCAAGAGATCCTGGCCGTCAAACAGTACTTCACCCGCGCGCACTTCGGCGGGCGGCATAGGTAGCAGCCCGATCAGCGACATCATGGTGACGGATTTGCCCGATCCGCTTTCGCCAACCACGCCCAACAGTTCGCCCTTTTTCAGGTTGAAGCTTACATGATTGACAGCATGGACTTCGCCGGTTCGCATATGGAACACGGTATTCAGGTCATTTACTTCGAGCACATGGCTCGCCCCGTCGGACATCAAGGCCCCCCACCATCAGGTGTTGTCGTTCATCTGCTCATCGCGCGGCAGTTCGGGGGAGTGTGAAACAGTTTTTCACAACCGGCAAGGGCATTTGATCAACTGGTCCGATTTTGTCCGGGGCACCGCGCTTAACGTTGGGTAAGGTAGATAAGCGGGTTTGGTTACGCGGCAGGTTGACGCCCCATGGCTCAAAATCTGAGCGCTCAGGAAACGTGTGAAATTAATTTCATACCAATGGGTTGCAGGTGAGTCGTCTTCGGCGCAGGTTGGCCCGGGTTTTGGGAAGTCCAGCAAAACGTCTGGTACATTTGACCAGACAGTTTAAAACGGGGCGAAAGCCCCTAGCTAAGACGCTAGGCCAACAGGATTCAGGAGAGAGACATGCCGATTAAGAACCGCCTCGGCGAGCTGCACGCCGAAATCACCGAATGGCGACGCGATATTCACGCCAACCCGGAAATCCTGTTTGAAACCCATCGCACCGCGGCGATGGTGGCCGAGAAGCTGAAAGAGTTTGGCTGTGACGAGATCACCACCGGCATCGGGCGCACCGGGGTTGTGGCGGTGATCAAGGGCCGGACCGATACCAAGGGCAAGGTGATCGGGCTGCGCGCCGATATGGATGCACTGCCGATCTATGAGGCGACGGGGGTCGATTATGCCTCCAACACTCCCGGCGCGATGCATGCCTGCGGCCATGATGGCCATACGGCGATGCTGCTGGGGGCGGCGAAATACATGGCCGAGACCCGCAATTTCGACGGCACGGTCGTGCTGATCTTCCAGCCCGCCGAAGAAGGCGGCGGCGGCGGCAAGGAAATGTGCGACGACGGCATGATGGATCGCTGGAATATTCAGGAAGTCTACGGGATGCATAACTGGCCGGGGCTTCCGGTGGGCAATTTTGCCGTGCGTCCCGGCGCGATGTTTGCGGCGGCGGACCAGTTTGAGATCCATGTGGAAGGCAAGGGCGGCCATGCTGCCATGCCGCATAAAACCGTGGATACCACGCTGGTGGCGGCGCAGATCGTGGTGGCGCTGCAAAGCATCGTCAGCCGCAATGTGGACCCGATCGAACAGGCGGTGGTGTCAACCTGCGCCTTCCGCACCGAAAGCGAGGCGCATAACGTGATCCCGCAGCATGTGCTGCTGAAAGGCACGGTGCGCACGCTGAGCGCCGAGATCCGCGATCTGGCTGAGGCCAATCTGACACGCGTGGCGCAGAGCACCGCCGAAGCCTTTGGGGCCACCGCGACGGTTGATTATCATCGTGGCTATCCGGTTCTGGTGAACCATGACGAGCCGACGGAATTTGCCGCCGAGATCGCCGAGAAAGTCACCGGTGTTCCGGCGGTGACCATGCCCCCGACCATGGGCGGCGAGGATTTCGCCTATATGCTGGAGGAACGCCCGGGATCCTATGTGCTGATCGGCAATGGCGATACGGCGATGGTGCACCACCCGGAATATAATTTCGACGATGAGGTGATCCCGTTTGGCAGCTCGTGGTTTGCCGAGCTGGTCGAAACCCGGATGCCTATCGCTTGATGTGATTGGGTGACACTTCCCCGCCCGAATAGCGCCTTCAGGCGCCGGGCGAGCGCCGGTCCGCCCGCAGGACTGGCGCTATTGGGGCCTCTCGACACGCGGTGAGGCTGGCAGTGCGTGGCTGGAATAAATGGCGAAGTGCACAGTCATGGATGCGCCACTCCCCGGACCGGCGCTCGCCCCCGTGTCGGGAGCATCCCTTCGATGCCCCAAACTGAAACCCCGCCGGAGGCAGAAG
>JARRIY010000072.1:0-10636 GCA_037379985.1 Maritimibacter sp. | reverse complement strand
CCCCCCAGACCGGGGTGCCTGTGCCGGGGGCAAAGGCGGGATCGAGCGCGTCGATATCAAAGCTCAGATAGGCCTGATGATCGCCCACCACTTCGCGGATGCGATCCGCCACAAGGTCTGGCCCAATCCGATGCACCTCCGGCGCGTCGATGATATTCAGCCCCATCGGATCGTCATTGGTGGTGCGAATGCCGATCTGTACCGAGCGTTCCGGCACGATCAGCCCTTCCTTCACCGCCTTATACACAAAGGTGCCATGGTCGATCCGGGTCGGGTCGTCATCGGGCCAGCTATCGGTATGGGCGTCAAACTGGATCAGGGAGAGCGGCCCGTGCTTTTTCACATGGGCACGTAAGATCGGCAGCGTCACCGAGTGATCGCCGCCAAGGCTGAGCGCCGCGCAATCCTGATCCAGAATACCTGCGATATGGGCTTCGATCTTGCCCGGCGTGTCGGGCGTATACGCATAATCCAGCGCCATATCGCCGTAATCGGCAATCGCGAAAGCGCTCATCACATCATAGCCCCAGCCATAGGGCGCGTCGGGCGATTGCAAGGCGCTCGCCTCGCGCACAGCCCGCGGGCCAAAGCGGCTGCCGGGCCGGTTGGTGACGGCCTGATCGAAGGGGATGCCGGTGACGGCAATATCCGCCTCGCCCAGATCCTTGGTCAGCCGACGGCGCAGAAAGCTGGTGACACCGGAAAAGGTGTTTTCAAAGCTCGGTCCGCGCATGTCAGCCCGGGTGATCGCCGCATCAATCTCAGTCTTCGCATCTTCAAGCGCCATGGGGCCTCACACAGGTTGCAGAGTTTCGACCAGACGCGCGAAAAAGCTCGCGCCAATCGGCGAAATCTCGTCGTTAAAATCGTATTTCGGGTGGTGCAGCCCGGCGCCCTCGCCCGCGCCGAGAAACAGATAGGCCCCGGGGCGCGCGTCCAGCATATGGGCGAAATCCTCCGCCCCCATTTCGCGCTTATACTCGGTGGTCACGCGGGTCTCGCCCACCACGTCGCTCGCCACCTCAGCGGCCAGCGCCACCTCGCGGGCATGGTTCACCACCGGCGGATCGCCGCGCTCATACTCGACCTCGGCGCTCACGCCAAAGGCCGCCGCCTGCCCCGCCACGATCTCGCGCAGCCGCCGCTCGGCCATGTCGCGCACATCCGGATCAAAGCTGCGCACGGTGCCGGCAATCATCGCGGTATCGGGCACGATATTATGGGCGCTGCCGCCATGGATCTGCGTCACCGCCACGATCAGGTCTTCACGCGGGTCCAGATCGCGGGTGACGATGGCATTCAGCCCCTGCGCGATGCTCGCCGCCGCAATCAGCGGATCGCGCGTGCCATGCGGATAGGCGGCATGGCCACCCTTGCCCTGAATATGGATCACGTAATCATCCACCGCTGCCATGATCGGCCCCGGCGTGGTGGCGAAATGGCCAAACTCATAGCCCGGCAGATTGTGCAGCGCATAGACCTGAGCGATGTCGAACCGCTCCATCATGCCCTCATCGCACATCACCTTGGCGCCCGAGCTCTTCTCTTCGGCCGGTTGGAAAATCAGCGCCACGCGGCCGGAAAACCTGCGGGTTTCGGCCAGATATTTCGCCGCCCCCAGCAGCATGGTGGTGTGCCCGTCATGGCCGCAAGCATGCATTTTCCCCGGGATTTCAGAGGCATGGCCCAGCCCGGTTTCCTCGCTCATCGGCAGCGCATCCATATCGGCACGCAGGCCAATGGTCGGCCCCTCGCCCTGCCCTTCGATGATCGCCACCACACCGGACACGCCGATGCCTTCATGAATCTCATCCACCCCGATCTCGCCCAGCCGGTCGACCACAAAGGCAGCGGTCTCATGGCAATCCAGCTCCAGCTCAGGATGCGCATGCAGCCAGCGACGCCAGGCTTTCATATCTTCTGCAAAGTCAGCGATCCGATTGATCACGGGCATGGGTTTCGGCCTTTCGCGGGGTTTGGTATGAGGCCAGAGACTTCCCTGAATTGAGGCCGAACGCAATGGCGAAAAGCTCTGACGACATCGTGCATGATCCCGAAGGCGGGATCGAGCGGCTGGTAGAGATCATGCGGCGGCTGCGCGACCCGGCGGGCGGCTGCCCCTGGGATATCGAACAGGATTTCGCCACTATCGCCCCCTACACGATCGAAGAAGCCTATGAGGTGGCCGATGCGATCGAGCGCGAAGAATGGGGCGAGCTGAAGGGCGAGCTGGGGGATTTGCTGTTTCAATCGGTGTTTCACGCCCAGATGGCCGAGGAACGCGGGCTGTTTTCCTTCCATGACGTGGCCAAGGGCATGGCCGACAAAATGGTCGCCCGCCACCCGCATGTGTTTGGCGATCAGGCCGGGATCGATGATGCTGCGGCCCAGACCGAAAACTGGGAAGCGATCAAGGCTGCGGAGCGGGCGAACCGGGCCGAGCATGGGGTGCTGGATGGGGTCGCCGTCGGCCTGCCCGCCCTGCTGCGCGCCTACAAACTGCAAAAACGCGCCGCCCGCGTGGGGTTTGACTGGCCCGATGTCAGCCAGGTGCTCGACAAGGTGGTCGAGGAAGCCCGCGAAGTCGCCGAGGCCCGCGACACGCTCAGCCATGAGGAATTGACCGAAGAGCTGGGCGATCTGTTCTTCGTCCTCGCCAATCTCGCCCGCAAGCTGGATGTCGAGCCCGAAGCCGCCCTGCGCCACGCCAACGCCAAATTCATCCGCCGCTTTGAGGGGATAGAGGCCAAGCTGGCAGCACAGGGCAAGAGCCCGCAGGACAGCGACCTCGAAGAGATGGACGCGCTCTGGGATGCGGTGAAGGCGGAGGAGAAGGGGTAAGGCGAGGCGCGGTTTGACGGATGCTGCGCTAGGTATAGATGTCAGAGATGCGCAGATAGTGACCTTTGCAAAGCAGGGTCGCTGAGCGGGATGCCACGGCGCTACCGGCCCAGAGCCGACCTTGGTGCTGGATGACCACGCCGCAGCGCAGCTTCACCGAAGCGGCCATTTGTGCGTCGCGCAGTATTTCCACCACGGCATGATCGGGGCACGGGGCAAAGCGGACGATAATCATGCAGAAATCAAGACCTGCAGCGACAGCCAAGATTGCAGAGAAAGTCAGGTCAAACCCCGTCAATCGAAGGTTTGCTGCCAGTCATAGAGTTGTCCGAGGATGTCACCGAGCGCGGATCCTTTGGGTGTCAGGGCGTAGCCGACACGTTGACGCGCGTCACGTTTCGGGGTGCGAACAACCAGGCCGCTCTCTTCAAACTCTCTGAGCTGGGCCCGCAGCACCTTTCGGCTGACACCCTCCATCTCCCGCTGAAGCTCAAGAAAGTGCAGCTCTCCGGCGGTGAGGCAATGAAGAATTCTTGCCCCGTGCTTGCCGCCCAATATGCGCAGCGTATCGGCCACCGGACATTGCCCGGTCAATGGGTCGGTCCATGGTCGGATCGTCGGACTACCGTCTTTCATCAGTGACCTCCGGTTACAAAAAGGTGCCCAATTTCGCCCCAGGTCGATTCGAGTCAATGTCATTCCACCTTAGCAGAAGCGGAAAGCACTCGTGACAAAGACCCATATTGAAACTATCCCAATCCTGCCTTTCGGGATGCTTAATTCGTTCCTCGTCGTGCATGGACGCAACGCCATTGTTGTAGACACGGGACTTCCCAAGTCCGAAGCAATGATTTTGAAGAGGTTGAAAAACCTTGGTCTGGGCTGGTCCAACGTGCGATTGATCGTGCTGACGCATGCGCATATCGATCACGCAGGATCGGCTGTCGCGATCAAGGCTTTGACCTCCGCGCCGATCCTCGCCCATGCCGGTGACGTTCCCTACTGCGCCGGTCAGCCGCCCAGACTCACGCCAACGGGTTCGTTTGGTTGGATATTCCAGAAGACCGGCGCGATCCAAAGACCGTTTCCCTATTTCAAACCGGATGAGGTCATGACAGGCGGGGAGATGAGTTTGGAGGATCGCGGGTTCCCACTGAAAATCATCCATACGCCTGGCCATACGCCGGGTTCGGTTTCGATCCTGATGGAGAATAACCGCGTCATTGCGGGAGATTTGGCGGCTTCAGGCGTGCTGCTCGGCGGAATTGCTTTGCGAAACAGGCCCAAGCAGCCTCCTTTTGAAGAAGACGCAGCGGCGGTTGCAACCTCATTGGAGCTTTTGTTGCAGCGCGGATGCCAGACCTTCTACCTTGGCCACGGTGGCCCCTTGAACGCCGGCAAGATCGGCGAACACATATCGGCTCTTAGACGCGCTCATCTCTGACCCCATGCAAAGGAGCCGCTCGTTGCTGTGATGCGCGGTGGTCCTGGGCTCAAAGTCGACATGCGGCGCTGCGGCACGCGAATCTTGACCTTGCAGGGCTGGGCGCGACCAACCAGATGACCACTCCCAGCCCTAAGCGGACCCGCTATCTGCCGTCCTAGCGCGAAGGTTGCTCATGCGGGTCGGGCGGAGCGCCGACCTTCGCTGCGACTGCGACCAAGCCATTCGTGCCTGGCAAGAACGGGCACTGATGGTCAGGTTTGAAACGGCTCAGACATCCGGAATGCTGGCAGAAGATGCCGTGACGAGCAATCATCCAGAAAACGGAACGAGTAGGCTCATCGGCATGAAACAATTCCAAACCCGCTGCCCCGTTTGCGGCCGACCCGCCGATAGAGGCAGTTCAATCCATGGGGACGCCAAGCAGTTCGAGTGCCCAAAATGTGGGAATTTCCAACTGACCGGAACTGCGTCCGTTGTCCTGCCGGGTCGCATCGATGATGCGGGGCCGATGGGTGTGGCGAGGACGAGCCATGCTTTGCAGTAGGTTCAACGCTACGAGGAATGGCCTCCGGTAAACCCGGCGCAGTTCATGGCTTCATGAACCGGTCTTTCTGATTGGCCGGACTCTAACATCAAATGGAGGAATTATCGGGGTCACAGTTGGCAGAATTGCCATGTGGCTACAGTTCAGGAAAACCGTGTGGACTATTGCCTGAGTTGCTTTCAAACTTGCTGGGGAATTCATTTTCACTGCACATTCCGGTTATAAGGGAGTCTTATGAAAACTCCGACCCTGTCGATTGCGCATCAGATTTTTGTTGGCATTTTGCTGACTGGTTTTCTTGTGACAGCGGCACTGGGTGTGCTGATTTTCAACAATATTCAGAACGGATACACGCATTACATTTTGCGGGCCGAGCTGGGGCGGATGCGGGTTTTGTTGCCCCTGCTGTCCGAAGAATATGACGCAGAAGCAAAGGCCTGGCCGCGATTGACAGATTCGTCGGACACCTGGCAGGGCTGGATCGCAGCCAACACGGTGCCCGATCACATCCGGGGTATGGACATAGGCGAAGGTCCGTCCGACCGGTCGCCTCTGCCCGGCGCGTCCCCTGGTGCTGCGCTGCCTGACCCGATGCGATTGGCATGGCGCATCTTCCTGATGGACGCGGATCAGAACGTGCTGGTCGGCACAAATGAGTCTGGCCCGTATTACATCGCAGAACCGATTTCCGTTGACGTCGACGGCACCTCCACGGTCGTTGGCTGGCTGGGGGTGGTTGCTCCGGAACGCCCGTTTTTCGCGGTGTTCGACGGACGGCCAAGCCCGGGCGAGGAAATCTTTTGGGTCAGCCTGTCGCGCTCATTCCTTTTGGCAGTCGCGGTTGCGATTATCTTGTCGCTGATCAGCGCAGTGTTCTTGTCGCGCCGGATTGTGCGGCCGTTGCAGGCCTTGGCGCAAGGGGCCAGGAACATGGCACATGGGGACTATGAGCATAAAATCCCCACAAACCGCACTGACGAAGTCGGGCAGCTGGTTGCGCATTACAATACATTGGCGGTGTCCCTGGAGGACGCCCGACAGGCGGAACGGCAGTTCCTGTCGGATACATCCCATGAATTGCAGACACCGGTGGCGGTTTTGCTGGCCGAGATCGAGGCGATACGCGACGGCATCCGTCAGGCGACCCCCGAAAATCTGGAAGAAATGCGGCTTTCGGTGCTGCGCCTGACCAATCTGATCAAGGATCTGCAGGTGCTGGCCTATTCCCGCGAAGGGCGGTTCAAACTGTCCAGTGATCTGGTCGATCTGGGGGACATTGCCCAAAGCATATGTGCCGTGTACGAGGCGCGCGCGCAGGCGGCCGGGGTGGATATCATTTGCCACGGACCAACCGGCACCGTGATTTCCGGGGACGCGCATCGCCTGTCTCAGGTGTTCAACAACCTGATCGAAAACGCCATCCGATATACGGATGCCCCCGGCAAAGTTGTGGTGGACATTAAGGACCAGGGCGACAAAATCACAGTGACGGTCGAAGACACGCCACCCGCCGCCCCGTCGGAATTGCTTGCAACCATGTTTGACCGTTTCAAGCGCGGTGAGGCATCGCGGTCCCGCAGTTATGGCGGGTCGGGATTGGGGCTGGCCATTTCAAAAGCCATCGTCGGGGCGCATGCCGGCACGATCAGCGCGGGCCCCTCGGAACTGGGCGGTGTCGCGATTGTCATAACCTTTCCGAAGGCGCAGTAGGATGACCAACAAAGCACATATTCTGATTGTCGAGGATGAACCCGCCCTTGCAAAGGTATTGGAGGAATATCTTGTAAATGACGGATTCTCCGTCAGCACGCTGGACCGTGGCACCAAGGCGGTGGAAATCATTCTGGACACCAAACCGGACCTGGTGGTGCTGGATCTGGCATTGCCCGGCAAGGACGGGGTGACAATCTGCGAAGAGGTGCGCGCCCACAGCACGGTCCCGATTATCATGGAAACCGCCCGCGCCGAAGAAATTGACCGGCTGCTTGGGCTGAATGCCGGTGCGGATGACTATATGTGCAAACCGTTTTCCCCGCGTGAACTGGTGGCGCGGGTCCATGCCGTCTTGAGGCGGAGCGCGCCCGATCTGGTTGATCCCGGTGACGCAGAGCCGGAAATCATTCTGGACCACGACAAATGGACCGCCACCGTAGGCGGTGCCGCGCTGAACCTTTCACGGCGCGAGTTCCAGATCCTTTCGGTCCTGATGTCCCATCCGGGGCGCGTGTATTCGCGTCAGCAAATTCTTGAACAGGCGTTTTCCGACGAAGATGAAGTGTTTGACCGCGTGATTGACAGCCACATCAAAAACCTGCGGCAGAAGTTCAAAGCAGCGGGTCAGGAGAATAATCCGATCCGCTCCGTCTACGGTGTGGGTTACGCGCTGGGGGAATAAGCGGCGGTCCTTTGCTTTCCCGCGCAGGCAGCGGAACTCTGGATGAATGCAATAGCCGGATGATCGGCGGGACCTACACCTATTTCGCCACGGACACTTACCCGTTCTTTCCGCGCTGTTTCAAAGGCCATGTCAGTCGCGATTTCATGCACCCCTGACGCGGCTTCTTTGTCGCGCTCCACACTCACTCCATTTTTGGCTGCTTAACCGGCAAGAACCCTGCGGAGACCAAACAGGCCGTGGGCTCATAGGTTCAATCCGGAGATTCAGACGTATGACCGCCACCCAAGTGCAGCTTTCGACTACCCGTATGCGGCCACACAAAAACCTTTGCGGGCTTCTGAAATCAAGTGTGGCTCTCTGTGCTCTGATTGGAATTTCAGACGCTGCGCTGGCTGAGGACTTCGAGATCGACACCGATACGACGGTTACGAACGGCGGATATGTGGTGGACGGGGATGATACCCTTACGTTGCTGGACGGGGTGTCAATCATCACCTCGCCAGACAGCGAACACGGCATTCGCGCAACCGGCGACAACAACACGATCCTTTCTTATGGCAGCATCGGCATCGGCGGGGATTTTGCCGCTGGTATTTATCTGGATGGCTCGGGCACTGTCCACAATTCCGCGATGATCGACACCACGGGCAATCAGTCCGCGGGGATCGTGTTGATGGCGGGCACGGGTGACGTGACGTTGGACAACAGCGGGGCAATCACCACCGCGCAAAGTGACGGCTATGGCATCTATCTGCAAAGCACGGATTTCAACGTGTCCGCGACAAATTCCGGCAACATCACGACGGACGGACAGTTTTCATGGGGGATTTTCAGCGAAAGCGAGAACGGCTCATCTAGCATCACCAACAGTGGCGATATCACGACGAAATCGTCTTTTTCGGACGGGATTTACAGCACTTCCTCTGTGGGTGACATCTCTGTGACGAACAGCGGGGCAATCACCACGCTCGGGGGTTTTTCAGGAGGGATCGTTGCAGGAAGCAGCGATGGGAATTCCCAGGTCTCAAATTCCGGCGCGATCACTATATCGGGCATGTTTGCCACAGGAATATCCAACTTTTCCATAAATGGTGGCGCCTTTACCGAAAACAGTGGGGCTATTACCACAAGCGGCAGTAGTGGCGTGGCAATTGAAAACACGTCGTTCTACGGCAATGTTTCGGTCGAAAATTCCGGCGATCTTCAGACCTCCGGCGACGCGGGGATTGGCATCTATAGCGAGACGGAAACCGGAGATGCCTCTGTGACCAACAGCGGCGCGATCACCACCAACGGTGACCGCGCAAATGCCATCTCGAACGTGACGGAAATCGGGGACGCGACAGTCATCAATTCCGGCGCCCTTGAAACCTCGGGTGAGCAGTCTCACGGGATTGAGAACTACACCGTCCTTGGCTCTGCTTTGGTCGAAAACTCCGGTTCCATCCTGACGTCGAACTACGATACGGCAGGCATCAATAACCTCACCGATGAGGGCACGGCCCAAGTCGACAATTCCGGCGATATCGTTGTCACATTGGGCGGTGAGGCCGGGATCATGAATGAATCGCTGAACGGTGACGCCTATGTCTTCAATTCGGGACAAGTCGAAACATTCGCGAGCGGCACCAACGCGATTGAGAACAGCGCCACGTCCGGCACGGCGATCGTGGAAAACTCGGGGGTGATCGCCACCTATGAGGACGGTTCGGGCGGGATCACGAACGATGCGTTCGAAGGGGATGCGACGCTTCGAAACTCGGGCAGCGTCAGCACCGAAGGGGGCGGTGCCATTGCAGTGAATAACGCGGCCAGCGATGGCACTGCGACACTGGAGAATTCCGGCGACATTTCGACCTTGGGCGGCGGTTCTTTGGGGCTGTACAACTTCGCACTGAACGGAAGCGCGGAGATCACCAACACGGGACGGATCGAAACGGCGGGAGGTGGCGCAACCGCGATCTACAACCTGTCCATCGGGTCAGATGCAGCGGTGACAAATTCCGGTGCCATTGTTACCAGCGGCAACGGGGCAAACGGCATCACGAGCATTGCGGGCACCGGACATGCCACGCTTGTGAATAGCGGTTCCATCCTCGCCGAAGGCGCCGGGTCCTGGGGTATTCTCAATCGTTCAAATTCAGGGGACGCGACGCTGCACAACAGTGGGGATGTTCTTACGAATGGCGCGGGTGGCTATGGCTTGTTCAACTTCGCGGACGTTTCCGGCAACGCGTCCGTGAACAACAGCGCAACGGTCACCACCACCGGCATCGGTGCTTTTGCCATCTCGAACGGGGCGACCGATGGCACCGCCTCCATCATGAACAGCGGCGCGGTCAGCACCGAGGGCGACTATGCGCACGCGATCTACAACAGCAACCAGTCCGGCGACATGTTTATCACGAACACCGGGGACATTCAGGTTGCGGGTGAATACAGTTCGGCAGTTTTCATCGATGGAACCGGCGACGCAACGGTGACAAACAGCGGGCTGATCAGCGCAACAGGACCCAGCAACAGCTATGCCATCGAATTTGCGGCCGAGGGGAACCAGACGCTTAATCTGTTGGACGGCTCTGTTCTGATCGGCGAAGTCGCGTTCTCTGATCCGGACAATGGTCACATATCCTTTGGGGCGGGTCTGAGTGCTGTGGTGGATACGACAAGCACCTATACCGGCACCCACACAGCGGCCAACGGGGTGTCTGTGGCCATCGACGATCTGGTGATGAGCGCCGACACCACGGATTATGTAGCCCAGGACCAGATGAACCTGATGCTCAGCCGCGCCGCCCAGAATGCGCTCCATAGGCAGACCCAGGCGCAGGTCAGCCGGGGGGGCGGCGGGGAACTAGGCTGGGCACAGGTCATCGGCGGCTTTGTCACCAATTCCGGCGGTGCTGATTTTGCCGGGTTCCAGGGCACGGGCGGCGGCGTTGTCGCCGGTCGCCAGATGTCTGATACCGGGGTTTTCGGCGGCGTGCTCTCCTTCAGCGCCGGCACCACCGGAAGTGACAGCTTCGAGACTGAATCATTGGGCGGATTTGGCGGGATCTACGGGTCTTCGGGGGGTGTCGAGTACAGCCTTGCTCTGGGGATCATGAATAACACCGCAACCCGACAGGTCGCCAACCCGATGCTTGCCACGGGCCTGGAAACCGATACGGCGCAATACACCACCACCTTTATCGCGCCCTCTGTCACCTTTGACGGCCTGTTCAACAGCCCGACCCTGGCGCGCCTTCGCTACATTGGCGCGGTGCATCAGGCGCATGCGTTTGACTTTGCCAACGGGGATGTCAGCTTTGACGCACGAACCAGCCATGCTGTCGAGGCCAGACTGGAGCAATATCGCCCGTTCATCAATGATATCGCGATGCTTCGCTATGGTGTCGATGTCACC
>JARRIY010000071.1:0-11378 GCA_037379985.1 Maritimibacter sp. | reverse complement strand
CCTCCGCCATCCAATCAGCTATAGGGAAGGCCCTACCCGATCTCCAGCGCCAGGGCGTGGATGCTGGCCATCAGCTCTTTACCCAGCGCTTCGTGCACGGCTCGGTGACGTGCGAGGCGGGGCATTCCGCTCAGCGCCGCCGCCTCGATCCGCACCCGGTAATGGCTTTCACCGGAGGCATCGGCCCCGGCATGGCTCGCATGGCGCGCGCTTTCATTGATCACCTCCAGCCGCACAGGCTGAAATGCCGCCTCCAGCGCCGCGCGGATCTCGTCATCCTTGCTCATCGCATCACCTCCCATGTCGCTAAACAATGCGCCTGCCCCACCCGGTTTCGCAAGCCTTAGCCATCGGCGAAGCCCCGCCCGTTCTGCCGCAAGGGAAATTTTTTTCCGATCCCCTCTTCAAACCCCCGCCAGATCATCTACACTCCCGGGTCCGAGTCGAATTGAGGTATGCAGGGCACAGATGGACAAATTCGATCCCTTTGGCTTCGACATGTCAGTTTCCTCCGCGAAGAAGAAAAAAACGCGGGGCAAACGAGGTATGTCAGGGGCTTTTGAGACCTCGCAGCGCAAATGCGAGCATCCCGGCCTGGAGCCGCTTGGGCGTGGATGACCCGCATCAGGTGCTGGGCGAGAACGCCACCCGCAATCCGGGCCGCGCCGTGACCGGCTCGCGCAAGCTGCCGCCCACCGAGCGCCGGGCGCTGGAAATTCTGGAAGCGCGTGACGACAGCACCAAGGCCGAACTGCGCAAAGCCTACAAGGCGCTGATCAAGGTGCTGCACCCGGATATGAATGGCGGCGACCGCAGCCAGGAAGAACAGTTGCAGGAAGTGGTCTGGGCCTGGGATCAGGTGAAAGACAGCCGCAGCTTTAAATAACTGGATGGGGCGCTGCGGCGCCCCTTTTCATTTGAAATAGAGAAGGCTGCCCTACCGCCCCCGGCTCGCCAGCACCGCTTCAACCTCATCCCAATACACAAATCCGTCATTATCGAGGTCCATGGCCAGCATGGCTATGCCCTCTTCGCCCAGCGGGGCGGCATCAGGCACCGGATGCATGGTCAGGGCAAGGGCGTGGATTTCGGTCAGCGTGATCTGCCCGTCGCCATCTCGATCCGCCCGCGCCCATTCCTCGTCAAGAATGGCAAATTCACGCTCGCCCAACGTATCGCCCCAACTATTCGCCGCATGGGCATCATATTCGCGGCGGCTGACCACTCCGTCGCCATCCAGATCATATTGGCTATAGGCCAGAAACACCCGGGCGCGGTCAGCGGCGGCGCGGATTTGCAGCGTGGCCCCCGCCCCGATCACCGGCAAAGCCCCATCGGGGGCGAGCCGGTCAAAGGCGGCACCGAAGCGATCATAAGGGGCCTGCGCACCGAGTTTGAGCTGGGCCTCCACAGTGGCAGGCAGCGGCACCGATCCCGGATCGCGCGCTTCCTGAGCCAGCACCGGGCTGGAGGCGAGCAACAGCGGCAAAACCCATCTCATAGCGCGCCCTCGGTTTCGATCTTCACGATGGTGCCGCAATGTTTGCAATGCACCGCATCCGGATCATGGCGCAGCAAACCGCAGGTCGGGCAGCTGTAGCGCACCTTGCTGGGGCGAAACAGCGCCGTTGCCAGACGCAGAAACAGGGTGATCCCGACGATCATCACCAGCACCGAGAGCATCCGCCCCGATGTGCCTTCCAGCGTGATATCGCCAAAGCCGGTGGTGGTCAGCGTGGTCACGGTGAAATAGAGCGCATCAGCGTAATTGGCGATTTCGGGATTGTCGCCCACTTGGGTGGCATAGATCAGACCGGTCATCACCAGCAGGAAGACGCCAAGATTGATCGTCGCCAGGATCACATCTTCATGATCGCGGTAATAACGGAAATCCTGCTTCAGCCGGGCCGAGAGCTGATAGGTGTGCAAGAGCCGAAGCGTGCGCAGCACCCGAAGGAAGCCGAAGCCTTCGCCCGCAATCGGGGCAAGGAAAGACAGCACCGCGACAATATCCGCCCAAGAGGCAAGGCGCAGGAAAAACGCGCCTTTTTGCCGTTCCAGGGAAAATCGAATGGCGAAATCGGTAAAGATCAGCACACCAAACACCGCATCCGTCCACTCGACCGCGATACTGCGCGGAAAAAACGAGGTGACGATCACGAACAGGATCGTGGTCAGGTCAAAGCCCAGCAGCGCATAGCGAAACCGCTGCGCCCTGTCGCTGTCGCCCTCATAAAGCTCGCGGATCTTGTTCAGCATAACCTTGCCCATTGTTTTGCATGATATGAGCAAATCATCACCCGAAAGGCCAGAGCCATTCCCGCGCAACTCTTGCACCCTCGCGCACTATCGGGCACCAGTGAGCGCGAAGGATCTCCCCCGAGGAACGTAAGTGATGGACGGAACGATGGATATGAGCGCGAAACCGACCGAGACTGTCTCGGTTCGCGAAGTTTTCGGTATTGATACGGATATGGTTGTACCGGCGTTTGAAACCGGTACGGATCGTGTGACGGAACTGGACCCGACATATAAATTCGATCCCGAAACCACATTGGCGATCCTTGCTGGCTTTGCCCATAACCGCCGGGTGATGATTCAGGGCTATCACGGCACCGGGAAATCCACCCATATCGAACAGGTTGCGGCGCGGCTGAACTGGCCCACCGTGCGGGTGAACCTCGACAGCCATATCAGCCGGATCGACCTGATCGGCAAAGACGCGATCAAACTGCGCGACGGCAAGCAGGTGACCGAATTCCACGAAGGCATCCTGCCCTGGGCACTGCGCAATCCGGTGGCGATCGTGTTCGACGAATACGATGCCGGCCGGGCCGACGTGATGTTCGTGATCCAGCGGGTGCTGGAGCATGACGGCAAGCTCACCCTGCTTGACCAGAACGAGATCATCACCCCGCATAAATATTTCCGCCTCTTCGCCACCGCCAATACCGTCGGTCTGGGCGATACGACCGGGCTTTATCACGGCGTGCAGCAGATCAACCAGGCGCAGATGGACCGTTGGAGCCTTGTCGCCACGCTGAACTATCTCAGCCATGATGCGGAAACCAATATCGTGCTGGGCAAGGCCCCGCATTTCAACACCGATCAGGGCCGCAAACAGGTGAGCCAGATGGTGACCGTGGCCGATCTGACCCGGACCGCCTTTATGAATGGCGATCTCTCGACGGTGATGAGCCCGCGGACAGTGATCAACTGGGCCTGGAATGCCGAGATTTTCCGCAATGTCGGCTATGCCTTCCGCCTGACCTTCCTGAACAAATGCGACGAGCTGGAACGCCAGACCGTGGCCGAGTTCTATCAGCGCTGCTTCGACGAAGAGCTGCCGGAAAGCGCGGCCAACGCGGCGCTGGGGTGATGGTACGCGGCGGATCGGCCATAAGTCAGGGAAGCACCCGAGCGAATGCGGGTGTTTCGCTTGAGCGGGCCTATCTGCCACGATTGAAAGTAGAGAGCCTTGCTGCCCCCGCGAGGCAGGCTCTGGCCGTGCGAGAGAGGTCATAAATGACCAAACCCAACGACAACCCCGCTGATCCGTTCAAAAAGGCTTTGGCCGAGGCCACCAAGGTGATGGCCGATGATGGCGATCTGAGCGTGACCTATACCGTCGATCCCTCGGGGATTTCCGGCGAGAATATGCGTCTGCCGCAGGTGACGCGGCGGATGGCGCGTGACGAAGTTTTGCTGGCGCGCGGCGTGGCCGATTCTCTGGCGCTGCGCCACAAATATCACGACGCCAGCACCCATGCGCGCTACGCCCCTCCGGGCGATATGGCGCGGGCGATCTATGAAACGATGGAAATGGCGCGTTGCGAGGCCGTGGGCGCGCGCGCGATGCCCGGCACCGCGTCGAATATCGACCACAAGCTGGCCGATGATGCGGCCCGGCGTGGCTATGCCAATATGACCCGGATCGAGGAAGCGCCGCTGCCCGAAGCCGCCGCCTATTACCTGCGCGAGCTGGCGACCGGGCGCGCGCTGCCGAAAGGTGCGGATAACGTTCTGAATCTGTGGCGCGATTTCTTTGAGAACAAAGCCGCCGACAGTTTTGAAAGCCTCGACGAGGTGCTGGCCGATCAGCAAGCCTTTGCCAAGCTCACCCGGGATGTGATCAGCGATCTGGGCTATGGCGACCAGCTTGGCGACGATCCTGATGCGCAGGACGAGGAGCAGGAAGAACAGGCCGAAACCGACGAGGACGAACAGGAGCAGGAGCAAGAGCAGGACGACGCGCCTGACAGCACCGAAGAGGCCGAAAGCGAACGCTCGCAGGAGGATCAGCAGGATCAGAGCGAGGCGCAGGTCTCGATGGATGATCTGGCCGATATGGAAGAGGGCGAAGAGACGGAAATGCCCGATGCCGAAGCTCCGCCAGAGCCCCCGGCCCCGGCCCCGCCTTCGGAAGCCGATCCGAATTACACCATCTTCGACGATGCTCATGATGAAGAGATCAAGGCCGAGGATTTGGCCGAGCCCGCCGAGCTGGAACGGCTGCGCACCTATCTTGATCAGCAGCTGGAACCCTTGAAGGGCGCCGTGTCGCGGCTGGCCAACAAGCTGCAACGCCGCTTGCAGGCGCAGCAGAACCGGAGCTGGGAATTTGATCAGGAAGAAGGCGTGCTGGACGCCGGACGTCTGGCGCGGGTGGTGGCAAACCCGACCACACCGCTGAGCTTCAAGGTCGAGAAAGACATGGAGTTCCGCGATACCGTGGTGACGCTGCTTCTCGACAATTCCGGCTCGATGCGCGGCCGCCCGATTTCCATCGCCGCGATCACCGCCGATGTTCTGGCGCGCACGCTGGAACGGGTGGATGTGAAGGTCGAAGTTCTGGGCTTTACCACAAGGGCGTGGAAAGGCGGTCAGGCGCGTGAAAAATGGCTGGCCGAAGGTCGCCCGCAAACGCCGGGACGGCTGAACGATCTGCGCCACATCATCTATAAATCCGCCGATGCGCCGATGCGGCGGACCCGGGCCAATCTGGGCCTGATGATGAAAGAAGGGCTGCTGAAGGAAAACATCGACGGCGAGGCGCTGGAATGGGCGCATCGTCGGCTGGCTGGCCGCCCGGAGGCCCGCAAGATCCTTGTGGTGATCTCGGATGGTGCGCCGGTGGATGATTCAACACTCAGTGTGAACCCGGCGAATTTCCTTGAAAAACACCTGCGCGATGTGATCGCTATGGTCGAGCGCCGCCGTCAGGTAGAGCTTCTGGCCATAGGTATCGGCCATGATGTGACGCGGTACTATCAGAACGCCGTCACCATCACCGATGCCGAACAGTTGGCAGGCGCGATCACCGAACAGCTTGCCGGGCTGTTTGATCCCGACCCGCGCGCCCGCGCCCGGGTGATGGGGATGAAAAAGGCAGGCTGATCTGACAGACGGTTTCCCAAAAGCCTGTCGAAGGCTTTTGGGAAGTCTCTTTTGAAGAGATTTCGTCGGGTCGTGTGCCGTCACTCCCCCTTGCACCTGCCGCGCCTTCGGGTTTCTCTGTGCCGGACACAAGGAAAGACGCGCCCGATGTTTCAGCATTTCGATACCACCGCCGATCCCTCCAAAGGCCCCGCCCGGCTGGCCGCGCTGCGCGAAAGCCTCGCCCGTGAAGGGCTGAGCGGGTTCTACATCCCCCGCGCCGATGCCCATCAGGGCGAATATGTTGCCGATTGCGATGCGCGGCTGGCCTGGCTCACCGGGTTCACCGGCTCGGCAGGCTTTTGTCTGGCGCTCACCCATGTGGCCGGCGTGTTCATCGACGGGCGCTATCGCAATCAGGTGCGCAAGCAGGTGGATCTGGAGCATTTCACTCCGGTGCACTGGCCGGAAATCCGCGCCGCAAAATGGCTGCGCGAGATGCTGCCCGAGGGCGGTAAGGTGGGCTTTGATCCGTGGCTGCACAGCGCTGATGAGATTGCCAAGACCGAGAAAGATCTGGCGGGTAGCGGCATCACGCTGGTACCTTGCGACAATCTGGTCGATGCGCTCTGGGATGATCGCCCGGCTCCGCCGCATGGCAATATCTGGCCGCAGCCGATTGAATATGCGGGGAAATCGCATTCCGAAAAGCGCGAGGAGCTGGCCGCACCCCTGCGCGAAGCCGGGCAGAAAGCTGCCGTGCTGACCCTGTCGGATTCCATCGCATGGCTGTTGAACATCCGTGGCGATGACATTCCGCATATCCCCGTGGTGCAGGGCTTTGCCGTTCTGCATGACGATGCGCGGGTGGATTTTTTCACCAATCCCGACCGCCCGCTCGGCATTGCCGAGCATCTGGGCCCCGATGTGCGGCTTTACCCGGATGACAGCTTTGCCGATGCGCTGACGGGGCTGACAGGTCCGGTGCGGGTGGACAAGGAACACGCGCCCATCGCCATCTCGCAGATCCTTGAGCATTCCGGGATAGAGGTTGTGTGGGGCGAAGATCCCAGCCTGCTGCCCAAGGCGAGAAAGAACGCCGCCGAGCTGAACGGGGCACGTAATGCCCATCTGCGCGACGCACAGGCGCTGATCGAATTTCTGACCTGGTTCGAGGCCACCGCGCCGCAGACACCGCTGACCGAAATCGATCTGGTGGTCGAGCTGGAAGGCCAACGCCGCGCCACCAACGCGTTGAAAGATATCAGCTTTGAAACCATCTCGGGCACCGGGCCGAACGGCGCGATCATGCATTACCGGGTGACGCATGAGAGCAATCGCACGCTTTCCCCCGGTGATCTGATCGTGCTCGATAGCGGCGGGCAATATGCCGATGGCACCACTGACATCACCCGCACGCTGCTGCTGGGCGAGCCGGGGGCGGACGAACGCGCCGCCTATACCCGGGTGCTGCAAGGCATGATCGCAATCTCACGCGCGCGTTTTCCGAAAGGGCTGGCCGGGCGCGATCTGGACGCGCTGGCGCGGATGCCGCTTTGGCTGGCGCATCAGGATTTCAACCACGGCACCGGGCACGGGGTTGGCGCCTATCTTTCGGTGCATGAAGGCCCACAGCGGATTTCGCGTGTCTCGCATGTGCCGCTGGAGCCCGGGATGATCCTGTCAAACGAGCCGGGCTATTACCGCGATGGCGCCTTTGGCATTCGCATCGAAAACCTGATCACGGTGCAGGAGGCCCCCTGCCCGGATGGCGGCGACAGCGACCGCGAGATGCTGCAATTCGAAACCCTTACCTTTGTGCCGCTCGAACGTCGGCTGATCGTGGTCGAGATGCTCAGCCGTGAGGAACGCGCCTGGATCGACGCCTATCACAGCGAGGTGGTCGAAAAGATCAGCCCCCGCCTGTCGGCCTCGGCGCGTAGCTGGTTGGAGGCGGCCTGCGCACCGCTGTGAGGCACAGCTAATCCGGGGGCTATGACCCGCCGACCAAACTGAAAAGAGCGCCGAAATCCGGCGCTCTTTTTTTAGCACTACGGCCTGCCCTAGTTGCGATAGTCACGCAGGACAACGGCTGCGATGGCATCGCGGGTCAGCACACCGGTCACGTTTTCCGGCTTCGGCCGCACGCCTTCTGGCACCACGAGCAGCGCCGCCAGCTCGCGGTCGGCCATCTTGCTCATCGCATCCTGAAGAAAGCTGGTTTCGCGCACATAGCCCACGGGAGAACTGACCGGGCCGTGGCGAGTGCTCGGGTCTTCCGGGTTCACCCGACAGATCGCCTCGGCTGATTTTCCATCGGTCACGACCGCATATTTACGCCCCTCACCCAGCTCGGTTTCCACCACGCCCTGTGTGCCCAGGGCCTGTTTCTCGATCACCGCCGTGACCGGCAGCATCACCTGATCCACATGGCGAATGCCGAACATATGCGAGCGCGATCCGCGCGGGATACCATGCCCCCGCCGCACAAGTTTCAGCGTGTAGATATCAGCGTCGCTCAACCGCTGACGCACGGCCAGCGCCACGACAACCGCCAGAATGGCTGCGACGGTGATGCTGTAATCGCCGGTCATCTCAAACAGCATCATGATCGCAGTCAGCGCCGCCCCGGTTGAAGCGCCTACGATCCCGGCCATGCCGATCAGGGCAAAGGTCACCGCATGGAACCCCAGATGCGGGAAGGCCAGCTCAAGAAACCCGCCAAAAGCGCCGCCCAGCGATGCGCCCAGAAACAGCGAGGGCGAAAAGATCCCGCCCGACGCTCCGGCGCCAAGGCTGACCGAGGTGGCCATAAACTTCAGCCCGAAGAGCAGCAGCAGCAAAAGCGGCGCGGTCAGTTGCCCGGTCAGGATCGCTTCGATACTCGCGTAGCCCACACCGGCCGTGTGATACATGCCGGTGGTCAACATCAGCACATACATCAGAATGCCAAGGCTCAGCATCCCGGCGATGTTTTTCAGATAGGGGTTCAGATCCCAGCCGTCGAACAGGTCTTCGACCTTGTAAAGCCCGCGCACAAAAGCCAGTGCGGCAAGCCCGGTGATTACGCCAAAGATCACATAGAGCGGCAGCATATCGACCGAGAGCGGGACAAACAGCTCGGGCCGGTCATGGGTGGCAACCAGAAAGGCCGGCGCCAGCCCGAAGGCCAGACGACCGATATAAGTGGCCGTGCCGGTGGCGACGACCACGGGGATCAGGGTGCGGGCAGAAAACTCCGGCAGCATCAGCTCGACCGCGAACAGCACCGCGCCCAAAGGGGTGTTGAAGGTGGCCGCGATCCCGGCCCCGGCCCCTGCCGCCACCAGGGTGATGATCTGCCAGGTGCGCAGGCGCAGTAGCTGGCCAAGCACCGAGCCGATCCCCGAGCCGATTTGAATGATTGGGCCTTCACGCCCGACAGACGCGCCTGAGCCAATCGACAGCGCCGAGGCCAGCGATTTGACGATCACCACACGCGGACGGATCTTGCCACGCTTGTAATAGATCGCATCCATCACCTCGGGCACGCCGTGCCCCTTTGCTTCGGGGGCAAAGCTGCGCACCATCCACAACACGATCAACCCGCCGATCACCGGCGCCAGAATGACCAGCGGGCCATAGGGCGATGGCGGGGTCGGCAGATTGGCGTCAAAGTCGCTCGACCATGTGCCGAGGAAAAACAGGTTGTGAATGATCGAAATGAGGTACCTGAGTGCAATCGCCCCAAGCCCGGTCACGATCCCGATCACCACAGCCAGGAAGGAAAGCGACCCCATCCCGACAAAACGCTGGTCGGGATCTCCGGGAAGGAGCTGATCATTGTGAACAGATTGCATCTGAGGATCCCTGAATTGGTTGTCGTCGTTTTTGTTGGTCTGTATGAGTCGCGCCAACGGCGGTTCATATCGACCGTTTGGCAATCTGCTACGACACTCGCGGCACGGATGCAAATTCCTACCATCCGATAGTGGCGGACTCGCTGCAGGCGAAAGGATATATGATGGCTCGACTGAATATGCCCCGGATCAGGCGTCTCAGCCGGAAAGAGTGGATTTCAGCCTCTCTGGTGGGAGGCTTTATGCTGGTCTATTTCATCGGACTAAGCGTGCTCGACAAGCAAGCCGAAACCTATTTCCGTGAAACACGCGACACAAACCCAGAGCTTTATCTGGAGCAGCTGCGCGATCTGCACGGGTTCAACGCCTTCCTGCCGGAATATGCGGTGCTGAATAAGTTTGACAACTTCACCCCGCGCACTCCGGAATTTCTGATCGGGCGCTGGACCATGCGCGACGCCCCGATCCGGCAGGTGACCGGCGCCTATCCGGAACAATGCACCGACCAGATTACCTTTGACTATGGCACCATCCTGACGGTGGAGCCCGAACGCGATACGCTTCCGGTCTCCTATAAGATCGAGGATGGCCTTGTGAATGTGAACCCGGCGCGCGGCGAGCCGTTCACGATTGAGACCATCAGTTTCGGCGCGCAGGTCGACCATATTGAATTTGTTCCGCCGGGACGCGACACTGTGGTTTATGCCTATTTCTGTGGAGGATAGAATATGAGCATCGAAACCGGTCTTGTGGAACTTGAGGCGCTGCTGGGGGATCGGATCACCCGCGCGCAGGCAGATCGCGAGGCCCATGGCGGCAGCGAAAGCTATTATGCGCTGACCCCGCCCGATGCTGTTGCCTATCCCGAAAACACCAAAGAAGTGTCCGAGATCCTGCGGGTCTGCAATGCCCATGGGCTGCCGGTTATCGCCTATGGGGCTGGCACCTCGCTTGAAGGCCATACCAGCGCCACCCATGGCGGGGTTTGCGTGGATTTCTCGAACATGAACCGGATCGTAGAGCTGCGGCCTGAGGATATGATGGCGGTGGTGCAGCCCGGGCTGACTCGCGAAGACCTCAATACCGAGCTGCGCGCAACCGGGCTGTTTTTCTCGGTCGATCCCGGCGCCAATGCCACCATGGGCGGGATGGCCGCCACCCGCGCCTCGGGCACCACGGCGGTGCGCTATGGCACCATGCGCGACAATGTGCTGGCGCTGGAAGTGGTGATGGCTGATGGGCGGGTGATCCGCACCGGCAGCGGCGCGCGCAAATCCTCATCGGGCTATGATCTCACCTCGCTGATGCTGGGCTCCGAAGGCACGCTGGGGCTGATCACCGAGCTGACTGTGAAATTGCAAGGCCAGCCCGAGGCGGTCTCGGCGGCGGTGTGCAGTTTTGAGCGCTTCGATCAGGCGGTCGATGCGGTTGTGGCGGTGATCCAGATGGGCATTCCGGTAGCGCGGATTGAGTTTTTGGACGGCGATGCGGTAGGGGCGGTGAACGCCTATTCCGGCACCGATCTACCCGAGGCCCCGCATCTGTTTGTCGAATTTCATGGCTCGGATGTCTCAGCCGCTGATGATGCCGCCCGATTTGCCGAGCTGGTTGAGGATTTTGGCGCCACCGGCATTCGCAAGGCCACCAAGACCGAAGAGCGCAATGCGCTGTGGAAGGCGCGCCATCATGCCTATTGGGCCTGCCTAGCCCTGCGCCCCGGTACGCAGGCGGTGGTGACCGATGTTTGCGTGCCGATTTCCAACCTCGCGCAAGCGGTCGAGGAAACCCGCGCCGATATCGCCGCCTCGTTCATCCCCGGCCCGATCCTGGGCCATGTGGGCGACGGCAATTTCCATTCGGCCCTGCTGATCGAGCCGGGCAATGCCGAAGAGCTGGCCGAGGCCAAGAGGCTGGCTGCCCGCATGGCCGAGCGCGCCATCCGTCTGGGCGGCACCATCACCGGCGAGCACGGCGTCGGCATGGGCAAGCGCCATTACATGGATGCGGAACATGGCGAGGCCTGGCCGGTGATGGGCCAGATCAAACAGGCGCTGGACCCGAATAATATTTTGAACCCGGGCAAGCTGGTGCCGGAGGGCTGAGGACTGAGGACTGAGGACTGAGGACTGAGGACTGAGGACTGAGGACTGAGGACTGAGGACT
>JARRIY010000070.1:0-16000 GCA_037379985.1 Maritimibacter sp. | reverse complement strand
GCTGGGCGGGCTGGATCGCGCCACCGATGGCAAAGCCTGGTTTCGCGATCAGGAGCTGACAGCGATGCGCGACCGCGATCTGACCCGCTATCGGCGCGATCATGTGGGCTTTGTCTTCCAGTTCTACAATCTGGTGCCCAGCCTGACCGCGAAGGAAAACGTGGCACTGGTGACAGAGGTGGCGAAAGACCCGATGACGCCAGAGGAAGCGCTGGCACGGGTTGGGCTCGATCACCGCATGGATCACTTTCCGGCGGAAATGTCGGGGGGCGAGCAGCAGCGGGTGGCGATTGCCCGCGCCATTGCCAAGAAACCGGAAGTATTGCTCTGCGACGAGCCCACCGGGGCGCTGGATAGTAAGACCGGCGTGCAGGTGCTGGAAGCGCTCGACAAGATCAATCAGGATCTGGGCACCACCACGGTGATCATCACCCATAATGCGGGCATTCGGCGCATGGCGCATCGGGTGATCCATGTGGCCGATGGCAATATCGCCAATGTCGAGGTCAACGACAAACGCATCACCGCCGCCGAGATCGAGTGGTAACGCTATGCGGGCGCTCGATAAAAAGCTCCTGCGCGATGTTCGCCGTCTTTGGGCGCAATCGCTGGCCATTGCGCTGGTGCTTGGCTCGGGCGTGATGGTGATGGTGATGAGCTTCGGGGCGCAGAAATCGCTCTCCGATACCCGCGACACCTATTATGAGCGCGCCCGTTTCGCCAATGTCTGGTCAAGCGCCGCCCGCGCGCCGATGAGCCTGGTCGAGGAAATCGCCGCAATCGAAGGCGTGGCCCGGGTCGAGGCGCGCATCGGCGTGTCGGCGATCATGGATATCGAAGGCATGGACGAGCCGGGCATGGCGCAGGTGCTGTCGATCCCGATCTCGGGCGAGCCGGAGCTGAACAAGCTGATCATCCGCGAGGGCCGCCTGCCGGAACCGGGGCGCAAGGATGAGATCGTGATCTCGGAAGCCTTTGCGATGGCGCATGATTTCCATCCCGGCGATGGGCTGGCGCTGACCCTGAACGGGCAGAAACGCGCCGTTACCATCACCGGCATCGTGCTCAGCCCGGAATTTATCTACACCATCGGCCCCGGGGCACTGTTCCCTGATGATCTGCGCTATGGCGTGATCTGGATGCCGGAAGATGTGCTGGCGGCGGCTTTCAACCTGTCGGGCGCGTTCAATTCGGTCAGTCTGACCGTGACCCGCGGCACCGATCTGGAACCGGTGAAAGACCGGCTGGAAGCGCTGCTGAAACCCTATGGCGGTACCGGGCCGATTGAGCGCAAGGATCAGACATCCAACGCCTTTCTGGATGGCGAGCTGAAGCAATGGGAGCTGATGGTCAGGGTGCTGCCGCCAATCTTTCTGGTCATCACCACATTCCTCGTCAACATGGTGCTGGGGCGGCTGATCACGTTGGAACGCGAACAGATCGGGCTTTTGAAAGCGCTGGGCTATGGCCCGACCGAAATCGCCATGCATTACATCAAATTCGCCATCAGCATCGGCGTGATCGGCATTATTCTGGGCTTTGTGTTCGGGGCCTGGTCCTCGCAAGGGGTGGCGGCGATCTATGCGCAGTTCTTCCACTTCCCTTATACGGTGTTCTCGCAGGATGCCTCAGTCTACACGCTGTCGGCGCTGATCGGGCTGGCCTCGGCGGTGCTGGGCGCGCTGGGCGCGGTGCGCCGGGTGGTGGGGCTGAGCCCCGCCGTCGCGATGAGCCCGCCTGCGCCCGCGCGCTTCCGGCGCGGGCTGCTCGACCGGATGATCGGGCTTCTGGGTGCGCGCCAGACCACGATGATGATCCTGCGCTCGCTCACCCGCTGGCCCGCGCGCGCGGCAATGACCACGCTGGGCGTTGCCATGTCGGTCTCGATGGTGGTGTCGGCGCTGTTCATGATCGACAGTTTCGACGAGCTGCTCGACATTGTCTTTGTCGAAGTCAACCGGCAGGACGCGATCCTGACCTTCCCGCTGGAACGGCCTGAATCGGCGCTGAATGATGTTGAAAACTTGCCCGGCGTGATGCTGGCCGAAGGCGCGTTTGCCGCCCCGGCGCGGCTGTATAACAGCTCGCATACCCGTACCATCGCCATTGAAGGGCGGCGCGATACGGATCGGCTGTCGCGGGTGTTTGATGGTGATCGCGGCATGGTCATCAGCCCCGGCGACGGTATCGTGATGGAACGGCGACTGGCCCAGCATCTGGATGCCCGCCCCGGCGATGTGATCGAGGTTGAGTTTTTGCAGCATGACAATATCCGCCACCGGGTTGCCGTTACCGGGGTGGTTTCAACCTATTTCGGCCTTGGCGCCTATATGGATCAGGATAAGCTTGCTGCCCTGATGGGGCAGGCCCCGCGCATCTCGATGGCCAATGTGATGCTGGATGAAAGCCAGGAAACCGCTCTCTATCACGCGGTGAAAAACGCCCCGGCGATTGCCGGGATCACGGTGATGCGCAACATGCGCGAAGGCTTTGATAAAACCATGGCCGAAAGCGCCAATATCTCGGTGGTGATCTTTTCCATCGTCGCCTCGATCATCGCGGTGGGGGTGGTCTATAACTCCGCCCGCATCCAGCTATCGGAACGCGCCCGGGAACTGGCGAGCCTGCGCATTCTCGGCTTCACCCGGGGCGAGGTCAGCTACATCCTCTTAGGCGAGATCACCATCATCACCATTATCGCCATTCCGCTGGGCCTGTGGCTCGGCTATGTCATGGCCGCCGGGATGGTCGAAAGCTTCGATAGCGATCTCTATGCGATCCCGCTGATTATCAGCCCCATCACCTATATCCGTGCCGCGCTTGTCGTGGGCGGAGCAACACTTGTATCGGCCCTGATCGTGCGCCGTCGGATCGACCGGATGGATCTCGTCGCGGTCATGAAAACACGGGAGTAACAGATGTCACTCAGCTTTAGAAAAATCATTATTGGCGCGGTGGTTCTGGCCGGTCTTGGCGGTGCTGGATATGAGCTTAGCAAGCCGCAACTGATACCGGTGGATATTGCCACGCTCAGCAAAGGGCCGCTGGAAGTTACCGTGAATGCCGATGGCATGACCCGGATCAAGGATGTCTACGAGGTCTCGGCGCCGGTCTCGGGCCGGGTGCTGCGCAGCCCGGTCAGCATTGGCGATGAGGTGGTGCTGGGCGAAACCGTGGTGGCGCGGATCGAACCGGGGGAACCCGCCTTTCTGGACGAACGTGCGCGCAAACAAGCGGTCGCTGCCGTGGCGCAGGCCCAAGCGGCGCTGGCGCTGGCCGATGCCAATACGCGCGCGGCCGAGGCCGATCTGACCAATGCCACCCGTCAGCTTGACCGGCTGAAATCTCTGCATGAGCGCGGCTCTGTTTCGGCCACCGAGCTTGAGGCAGGTGAAGTGGCGGTGGATATTGCCACCGCGCAGCTTGATAGCGCCAAGGCCACGCGCGACATGCGCGACAGTCAGCTTGCGGCGGCGAAAGCGGTGCTGATCGAACCCGGCACCGGCAATCAAAGCGTGGATGTGGCGATGTCGGAATGCTGCATCGCGCTGCTCGCGCCGGTTTCCGGTCAGGTGCTGTCGGTGGTGAATGAAAGCGCGCGGATGGTGGCGGTGGGCACGCCGCTGGTGCGGATCGGGCCGAAAAACGATCTGGAAATCACCGTCGATCTGCTTTCGACCGATGCGGTGCGCATTGCGCCGGGCGCAAAGGCTTATGTCGAACGCTGGGGCGGCGATGGGGTGCTTGAGGCACAGGTGCGCGAGATCGAACCCGCCGCCTTCACCAAAGTCTCGGCGCTGGGGATCGAAGAACAGCGGGTGAAGGTGCTGCTGGATTTCGTTACCCCGCCGGAAGACCGCGCCGCGCTGGGGCATAATTTCCGCGTCTATCTGCGCATTGTCGAATGGCGTGGCGATGACGAGCTGCGCCTGCCGATCAGCGCCTTGTTCCGCGACAATGGCGAATGGGCGGTGTTCGTGATCCGCGAAGGCGTGGCGCATTTGCAGCCGGTCGAGGTCGGGCGGCGCAACACCGAATATGCGCAGGTGCTCGGGGGAATCATCGCAGGAGATCAGGTGATCACCCATCCGTCAGACCGGATTGCCGAAGGGGTTCTGGTTGTGGATCGCACCAGCCTTGCCGCCGAATAGGCGACTGATTGCGACCAACCGGGGTGAATGTGTCGTTTTTGTAACGTGAAACGCCGCGCCGCGCCTTCGCGAATTGGGGGGCGTTCTGCCAAATGTGCCTACCATTCATAATACGGATTTGGCATGGGTTCCGGGATTGCCCCTTTCACACGGTCGGAATATGCGCGCAGGCTTGCCAAAACGCGCGCAGAAATGGCCGCGCGTGGGCTCGATGCGATCTTTGTTGAAGACCCTTCCAATATGGCCTGGCTCACCGGTTATGACGGCTGGAGCTTCTATGTGCATCAGGGCGTGGTTCTGACGCTTGAGGGCGAGCCGATCTGGTGGGGCAGGGCGATGGATGCCAATGGCGCCCGCCGTACCGCCTGGCTGAGCGAAGACAATCTGCGCCCCTATGGCGATGCCTATGTGCAATCCACCGAGCGCCACCCGATGCAGCATCTGGCTGCTCTGCTGAGTGAGCTTGGGCTGGCCGAGGCCCGGATCGGCGTGGAGCTGGAGAACTACTATTTCTCCGCCAAAGCCTATCTGACCCTGCGCGAGGCACTGCCGAAAGCTGATCTGATCGATGCAACGGCGCTGGTGAACTGGCAACGCGCGGTGAAATCCGACGAAGAGCTGGGCTTCATGCGCAAGGCCGCGCGGATCTCGGAAAAGATCGTCGATGGCGTGCTGGAACGGGCCGAGCCCGGGCTGCGCAAGAACGAGTTGATCGCGGGCATTTATCAGGATGCCCTGCTGGGCGATGGCGACGACTGGGGCGATTACCCGGCGATTGTGCCGATGGTGCCGTCAGGGGCCGATGGCTCGGCGCCGCACCTGACCTGGAACGGTGATCCGCTGGTATCGGGCGAGGGCACCTCGTTTGAAATCGCCGGTGTTTATCGCCGCTATCACACGCCGTTTTGCCGGACCGTGTTTCTGGGCACCCCGCCGGATGAAATGCGCCGGGCCGAGGCCGCGCTGGTGGCGGGGCTTGAGGCCGGGCTTGACGCGGCCCGCGCCGGTAATCGCGCCTGCGATGTGGCCAATGCGCTGGGCGCCGAGCTGGAAAAGGCCGGGATCAGCCGTGGCGCGCGCTGCGGTTATCCGATTGGCCTGAGCTATCCGCCGGATTGGGGCGAGCGCACCATCAGCCTACGGGCCGAGGATGAAACTGTGCTGGAACCGGGCATGACATTCCATTTCATGCCGGGGCTGTGGATGGACGATTGGGGGCTTGAGATCACTGAGTCGATCCTGATTCGCGAATCGGGTGCGGCCGAGTGCTTCTGCAACCGGCCTCGGGGGATCTGGGTGAAAGACTGAAAGGACCGGCGTTGAGAAGGGCTTAATTCCGGGGCTGAAATACAAGATTGGTCGGATTCGGACCGTTGCATAATGCAACATTACGGATTTGGCCGAAATATGGTCCGGCTACTGGTGGCCTTGCCTGTTAATCGGGCTATCGGTAGACGGATATCCTGCAAAATGGGCTACAAATAGTCAGATTGACTATTGAAATTTAAGAGTTCATGGTGTTGACTTCGATCAAATACAAAAGACCGACAGGGAATTAGGGGGTCGCGTGACCAGCGAAAACACAAACGACGGCTTCGTCGTCTTTGACCGCGTGCAGAAAAGCTATGATGGCGAAACGCTCGTGGTGAAGGATCTCAATATTTCGATTGGCAAAGGCGAGTTTCTGACGATGCTCGGGCCGTCAGGCTCCGGCAAAACCACTTGCCTCATGATGCTCGCAGGCTTCGAAGTCGCGACGCATGGCGATATTCTGTTGGGCGGTACGCCGATCAACAATATCCCGCCGCACAAGCGCGGCATCGGCATGGTGTTCCAGAACTACGCTCTGTTCCCGCATATGACGGTTGCAGAAAACCTGTCCTTCCCGCTGGAAGTGCGGGGGATGGGCAAGTCGGAGCGTGAAGCCAAGATCAAGCGCGCGCTTGAGATGGTGCAGATGGGGGCCTTCGGCAACCGTCGCCCGGCGCAGCTTTCGGGTGGTCAGCAACAGCGGATCGCTCTGGCCCGTGCTTTGGTGTTTGAACCCGAGCTGGTGCTGATGGACGAACCGCTTGGCGCGCTCGACAAACAGCTGCGCGAGCACATGCAGTTTGAAATCACCCGTCTGGCCCACGAGCTGGGGATTACCACGGTTTACGTGACCCACGACCAGACCGAAGCTCTGACCATGTCGGACCGCGTTGCGGTGTTCGAAGATGGCCGTATTCAGCAGCTGGCTCCGCCGGATGAGCTTTACGAAGCCCCGGTCAACAGCTTTGTTGCGCAATTCATCGGTGAAAATAACACGCTGGAAGGCGAAGTTATTGAGATGGTGTCGGATGAGGTCTGCGTCGTGCGTCTTGACGACGGCGAAGTCTTTGATGCCAATCCCGTCAACGTGCATAAAGTCGGCGACCGGACCCGGGTTTCGATCCGTCCGGAGCGGGTTGAGTTCAACGCCGATCGTATGCACGACAGCGCCCATACCCTGCATGCAGAGGTGAAGGAATTCATCTATATGGGCGACACATTCCGGACCCGCCTGAGCGTGGCCGGTAATGATGATTTCATCATCAAATCCCGCAACGCACCCGACCAGGTGCGGCTGCGGCCCGGCGAAAAAATCGAGATCGGTTGGCTTCCGCAGGATTGCCGCGCTCTCGACGCATAATCTATCGCCAACAAGGTATTCCTTACCCCGGGGGGAGTGCCTTGGTGTATCAAAAACCGGGTGACAACTGGGAGTCCAATATGAAACTCACATCTACCATGATGGCCGGCTCGGCTCTCGCTCTGATCGCGACTGGCGCGATGGCGGGCGATATGACCGTGGTTAGCTGGGGCGGTGCCTATCAGGCCAGCCAGCTGCATGCCTATGCCGAGCCGTATATGGCTGAGCATCCCGACGTGAACATCGTCTGGGACGAAAGCTCGAACGAAGCCGTGGCCAAGCTGCGCGCTATGAACGAAGCTGGCAACATCACCTGGGATCTGGTCGACGCTGTGGCCTCCGACAACATTCGTCTTTGCGACGAAGGTCTGGCGATGGAAATCGACTTCGACGAAATGCTGGCCCCGGCCCCCGATGGGACCCCGGCTTCGGAAGACTTCGGCGACCTGCTGATCTCCGATTGCTTCATCCCGCAGATCGTTTACTCGACCGCCGCCGCTTACCGTCCGGACCTGCTGCCGGAAGGTGCCCCGGAGCCCGACAGCATCTGTGCGATGTTCGACACCGAGACCTATCCGGGCAAACGTTCGCTCGAAAAGCGTCCGATCAACAACGTGGAATGGGCTCTGCTCTGCGACGGCGTTGCGAAAGAAGACATCTATGACGTGCTCGCGACCGAAGAAGGTCAGGCACAGGCTTTCGCCAAACTCGACACCATCAAAGACGATGTTGTCTGGTGGTCGGCTGGTGCTGAAGCACCGCAGCTGCTCGCCGATGGCGAAGTGATCATGGGCACCACCTATAACGGTCGTTGGTTCTCGGCGATTGCCGAACAGGATCAGCCCTTCAAAATGCTCTGGGACGCGCAAGTGTTCGACATCGACGGTTGGGCCATTCCGGCCGGTCTGTCGGAAGAGCGTCTGGCCGCTGTGAAAGACTTCGTGCGCTTCGCGACCGACACCCAGCGTCTGGCCGATCAGGCTGCCTACATCTCCTACGGTCCGGCTCGTAAGTCCTCGGCACCGCTGGTTGGCAAACACGCCACCCTCGGTATCGACATGGGCCCGCATATGCCGACCGCCCCGGAAAACTCGAAAAACGTCTTCGTTTACAACTACGAGTGGTGGGCTGACTATCGCGACGATATCGACGCCAAGTTCCAGGCCTGGCTCGCGAAATAATCAGCTCTGACTGGATACGACTGACCGCGGCCCATTTGGGCCGCGGTTCCAGCTGACGGGAAAACAGATGACCGACGCAACAGAGCCCACCGGGCCGATTACAACAGCTGACGGGACAAGCCTGAAAAAGAGCCTTCATCGGGCGCTGCGGCGCCAGAAGATACGCGCTCTCATGCTTATTGCGCCGCTTTTGCTATTCATTCTCATCACCTTTATCGCGCCGATCTTCGACATGCTGCTGCGCTCTGTCGAAAACCAGATCGTGCCCGAGATCCTGCCGCGTACCGTCGCCTCGCTGGAAAGCTGGGACCCGGAAACCCAGGAACTGCCGGATGAAGCGACCTATGCGAGCTTCTACACCGATCTGACGATCGCGGCGGAATACAAGATTCATTCGCGCGTTGGTTCGCGTCTGAACTACGAAAATCCCGGCATTGCCTCGCTGTTCCGTTCGACGGGCCGCAAGTTGAAACGGTTTGATACCGATATCTACGGCGATCAGTTCATCGCGAATGATGCCGCTTTCGAAGATCCGAAAGCCTGGCAGAGCTGGATGAGCGACGAGGCCACGCGCGCTGCGCTGCCGCTGACCGCCGATGCCTATGATGGCTGGGCGAAATACACCGTTGAAGCCAATAAGGATGATCCGCTGGAAGAAAAGCCGGGCGATATCGTCTATACTGCGCTTTACCGCGATCTGTCCGGCGGCGCTGCGGTGCCTGCCGCGATGCCCTCCGTCGATGTCTCAAACTTTGACACGGTGTCGATCAAAGAGCTGTTTGGCGATGTCCAAAAAGGTTGGGTTGATCCCGTCGTCTGGAAAACCATCAAGCTTTACGGCGGCAACTACACCAGTGGTTACTTCCTTAACTCGGTCGACATGCAGCTGACTCCGGACGGGGCGGCGTTGAAGGCCGAAGAGGACCGGATCTATATCACGCTGCTTATCCGGACCATCATCCTGTCGCTGGCCATTACCTTCAGCACCATTATGCTGGGCTACCCGGTGGCCTTCCTGCTGGCCAACCTGCCGATGCGCAGCGCCAACGTGCTGATGATCCTGGTGCTTCTGCCCTTCTGGACCTCGCTTCTGGTGCGGACCTCGGCCTGGAAAGTGTTGCTGCAGGATCAGGGTGTGATCAACGATATCCTCGTCTGGGCGCATATCGTGTCTGACGACAACCGTCTGGCGCTGATCAATAACGCCACCGGCACGGTTATCGCGATGACGCATATCCTTCTGCCCTTCATGATCCTGCCGCTCTATTCGGTGATGAAAACCATCAACCCGTCTTATGTGCGGGCGGCGAAATCCATGGGTGCGAATGACTGGACCTCGTTCTGGCGCGTCTATTTCCCCAACTCGGTGCCGGGCATCGGGGCTGGTTCGATCCTCGTCTTCATCCTGTCCATCGGCTACTACATCACGCCGGAACTCGTGGGCGGTACCAAGGGCGTCTTCATCTCCAACCGGATTGCTTATCACATCTCGTACTCGCTCAACTGGGGGCTGGCAGCCGCGCTTGGCTCGATCCTGCTGATCCTCGTTCTGGCGCTGTACTGGGTCTATGACCGTGTGGTTGGCATCGATAACGTGAAACTGGGAGGCTGATAGAATGGCTGCTCTACCCCCATATGCTTCTGTCGGTCAGAAGGTCTGGCATTACAGCTTCCGCACGATCGTGGGCCTGATCCTGTTCTTCCTGATCGCGCCGGTCGCGGTGATTATTCCGCTGTCGTTCAACGCGCAGAATTACTTCACCTTCACGCCAGAGATGCTGCATCTCGATCCGGCGGGCTATTCGCTGAAGCACTATCAGGATTTCTTCCATAATTCTGATTGGCAGCTGGCGCTGAAAAACTCGCTGCGCATCGCGCCGGTGGCGACCTTCATCTCGGTCAGCCTCGGCACGCTCGCCGCGATTGGCCTGAGCCAGAGCCATGTGCCCGGGCGTCAGGCGATCATGGCGGTGCTGATTTCACCGATGATCGTGCCGCTGATCATCTCGGCCACGGGGATGTATTTCTTCTACTCCAACCCCTACATTCCCACGCCGTTCGGCAAGATCGAGCTGCCCTTCACCCTGACGGGCACCTATCTGGGGGTGGTTCTGGCCCACGCGGCGCTTGGCGTGCCCTTCGTGATCATCACCGTGACCGCGACGCTGGTGGGCTTTGACCGCTCGCTGACCCGCGCTTCTGCGATGATGGGGGCGAATGCGGTGACGACCTTCTTCCGGGTGCAGATGCCGCTGATCCTGCCTGGCGTGATCTCTGGCGCGCTGTTTGCCTTCATCACCTCGTTTGACGAAGTCGTCGTGGTGCTCTTTGTTGGCTCGGCTCAGCAGAAAACGCTGCCTTGGCAGATGTTCCTCGGGCTGCGCGAACAGATCAGCCCGACCATTCTGGCCGTGGCGACCATTCTGGTGGGGATCTCGATCCTGCTTCTGGCCTCGGTCGAGCTGCTGCGCCGCCGCTCTGAACGTCTGCGGGGCCTGACGCCGCAATAAGTTCGAGCCATACTGCTTGATAAAACGCCCCGTCGCTTCGTGCTGGCGGGGCGTTTTCATGCCGGACGTACTAAAAAGTGATGTGTATTCGATCTATTTTCTCAACGTTTTATTAGGGGCTTTTCCGGTAGTCAGGATATGGCGGATGTTCTCGCCCTTGCAGCCCGGAAGAGGCACCACTAAGATTCAATAAGCCCGGGCGTGATCCGGTCATTCGAAATACAAAGGCAGGCGAACATGCACGACCCCCTTGAGATCTATAACAACACCCTCGTGCCCATGGTGGTTGAGCAGACCAGCCGGGGCGAACGGTCTTACGACATTTTCTCGCGGCTCCTGAAAGAGCGGATCATTTTCGTGAATGGTCAGGTTCATGATCAACAGCCCCGGCGGCGTTGTGACCTCTGGCCTGTCGATCTATGACACGATGCAATATATCCGTCCGAAGGTTTCGACCCTGGTGATCGGGCAGGCGGCCTCGATGGGCTCGATCCTGTCGGTCGGCGGCGAAAAAGGCATGCGCTATTCTCTGCCGAACAGCCGGATCATGGTGCACCAGCCCTCTGGCGGGTTCCAGGGCCAGGCCACCGACATCATGATCCACGCGAAAGAAACGCAGAAGATCAAAGACAAACTGATCGATATCTACGTGAAGCATACCGGTCATACGGCCAAGCAGATCGAAAAAGATATCGAGCGCGATAACTTCATGTCGCCGGAAGAAGCCAAGGATTGGGGGCATATTGACGAAGTCCTCGATGCGCGTCCGGCCGAGGAAGGCAGCAAATAAGGCTGTTGCCCCCGGAGACCCGGGGGCAATTTGCCATTGTGCACAGGAATCACGTGCCCTAGTCTTGGGGCTGCGAGGGCAATAGGCCCAAATGGGCGGAACACGAGCGGGGCGGTGCCCCAGGGAAATACGAGATGGCGAACAGTTCCTCAGGTGGCGACAGCAAAAACACCCTCTATTGCTCGTTCTGCGGCAAGAGTCAGCATGAAGTTCGCAAGCTGATTGCCGGGCCAACCGTGTTCATCTGCGATGAATGCGTCGAGCTCTGCATGGATATCATCCGTGAAGAAACCAAAAGCACGGGGCTGAAATCCACCGGTGGTGTTCCGACGCCGCAGGAAATCTGCGATGTGCTGGATGATTATGTCATCGGTCAGATGGCCGCCAAGCGCGTGCTTTCGGTGGCGGTGTACAACCACTACAAACGTCTGAACCACGCCGCCGATTCCGGTGATGAGATCGAGCTGGCGAAATCCAACATTCTGCTGATCGGCCCGACCGGCACCGGGAAAACCCTGCTGGCGCAAACCCTTGCGCGCATTCTCGATGTGCCCTTCACCATGGCCGACGCAACGACGCTTACCGAAGCGGGCTATGTGGGGGAGGATGTTGAAAACATCATCCTGAAGCTCTTGCAGGCCAGCGAATACAATGTCGAGCGGGCGCAGCGCGGCATCGTCTATATCGACGAGGTCGATAAGATCACCCGCAAATCCGATAACCCCTCAATCACCCGCGATGTGTCGGGCGAGGGGGTGCAGCAGGCGCTGCTGAAAATCATGGAAGGCACCGTGGCTTCGGTGCCGCCGCAGGGCGGGCGCAAGCATCCGCAGCAGGAATTCCTGCAAGTGGATACGACCAATATCCTGTTCATCTGCGGCGGGGCCTTTGCCGGGCTCGACAAGATCATTGCACAGCGGGGCAAAGGCTCGGCCATTGGCTTTGGCGCCGATGTGAAAGACGAGGAAAGCCGTGGCGTCGGCGAGGTGTTCCAGGAGCTGGAGCCGGAAGATCTGCTGAAATTCGGGCTGATTCCCGAATTTGTCGGTCGTCTGCCGGTGATCGCGACGCTGAACGATCTCGACGAAGATGCGCTGGTGATCATCCTGACCCAACCGAAAAACGCGCTGGTGAAGCAATATCAGCGGCTCTTCGAACTGGAAGATGCCAAGCTGACCTTTACCGAAGACGCGCTGACGGCCATCGCCAAACGCGCCATCGAGCGCAAAACCGGCGCACGTGGTCTGCGGTCGATCATGGAAGACATTCTGCTCGACACGATGTTCGAGCTGCCCGGGCAGGAAAATGTCGATGAGGTGGTGGTGAATGAAGAGGCTGTGACCTCTGACGCCAAACCGCTGATCATCTATTCCGATGCGGTCGACGAGAAAAAAGAAGGCAAATCGGCAGGCTGATCCCTGTCGGTTTCCCGACACTTGCCATACGTTTTGCCGACGCTTTGCAGACCAGTTGCAGCCGTGGTTTTTTAGCCAGTCTGGCCCCTGTCGGTGGTGCTTTGTCATGACCGCCGCGCCTGTGAACCTGTGACGCCTACACCCGACAGGAAAGACCAGAATGACACGCAAACACATCTCCTCCGGCTCGCCTTTTGAAGAGCAGATTGGCTATTCCCGCGCCGTGGTTGCGGATGGCTGGGTCTTTGTTTCCGGCACGACCGGCTATGATTATGAAACCATGACGATGCCGGAAAGCGTTGTGGATCAGGCGCGTAACACCCTGAAAACCATTGGAAAAGCGCTGGAAGAAGCCGGGGCGAGCCTAGATGACGTGGTGCGGGTGCATTACATCCTGCCCAATGGCGATGATTTCGAACCCTGCTGGCCGGTGTTCCGCGAGGCCTTTGGCGTGGCCAAACCTGCCGCGACGATGATTATGGCACAGCTGATGAATCCCGAGATGAAAATCGAGATCGAAGTCACCGCGAAACTGCCGGGTTAGTCCGGCAGAGCCTCGCTTTCGTCAAATATTTCAGCCAGTTCGCCGGGCAGCCCACGGTGCAGATGCCCAAAGATCAGCGCCGCGCCAATCGCTGCTATGCCCAGCGGCAAGAGCGCTGACCAGGCAAAGACCGAAGCCCCGGCGCTGGCAAAGATCGGCCCGGCCAGCCCGGTGCCAACCGCGCCGCCCACCACGGCAATCACCAGCGTGCGCGCCATCACCGAGCCATCCGGATCGTTCTCGGTCAGGATCCCGGTCAGGAAAGGCGTTACGATATAGAAGCCAATATTCACAAATAGTTGCGAGGCTACGAAAACCGGCGTGGTGAAAATGTGGAAGAGGAAATAGATCGACAGCGCCATGATCACAAAACCCACCAGAACATAGGGCAGGCGCTTGGCCTTGTCGGTCGTCACCGAAGGCACCACCGCGCCGACAAAGCCCAGGAGTGATGACAGGGCAAGGTAGAAGCCGATCTCGCCGGTCGAAAGCCCCACACGCTCGCCGACATAGCCACACAGCGCCCATTGCGCCGCCTGTACCGCATAGACCAGCGCCACCACGATCAGCGCGATCACCATGCGCGCAGGGCTAAGCTTGCTGTGCAGGGGGGCCAGCGGCAGATCAGTTTTGCGGGCGTTGATAAGCACGAAAAGCGGGGCCAGCACCACGCCAAACCCTGCAATCATCAGGAAAATCGGCGCGCTATCCGTACCCAGCGGCATCAGCGAGGCGGTGAACAGCAACAGCCCCATGGCCGAGCCGCCGATTAGGCTGAGATAGCCCCAGAGCCGTTCGGCATTGGCCAGCGAGGCGAGGTTCATGGTTACAAGGCTGAACACCGCGCCTTCACCGAGCCCGGTGATCAGCCGCGCTGCCGACAGCGCCACGGGGGCATGCAGGTAAAAGCTCGCCGCTTCCCCGGCGATCACCATGGCAAGCCCCAGCACCGTCACCAGCTTGCGAGCCTGTTTGGTGTATTTCGACAGGAACAGCCCGTAGATTGCGATTCCCGTCAGTTCCAGACTGGCCACGATGGTGGCGGAGGCTTCGTCATAGCCGTGCAGCTTGCTGAGCGCGAGCACGATGGCGGGCATCACCATGGTGCCGTTCAGGGCCACCGCATAGGCGGCGCTCAGGCCGAGTATCCACAAACGCACGGGCATCTCCTTTCCAGAGATCAGATTACGGATCGGGGGTAGGGACCCGAGCCGGGCAAAGTGGTGGAACGGTAAAGGGCAGACAGGCCTGTGTGAAGGTATTTCCCCGAGAGTTTCAACATCACATTCCCGATCGCTATATGCAGGTCGGGCGGGGGAGGCGTGGCAATATCCCGATGCACTAGAAACTGCGACGACAGGAAGCTTGTTTCCCCGGTATCCACGGGGTATGAGGCGGGTCTGGGACTGAAACCGTTAAGGCAAAGGCCGATGGATATGCGAACCCGCCTGAATGAAGCACTGAAAACCGCCATGAAAGAGAAGGACGCGCCGCGTCTTTCCACCCTGCGCCTGATCAATGCGGCGATCAAAGATCGTGATATCGATCTGCGCGGCAAGTCGGATAGCGACGAAACGCAGGTGGGTGATGACGAGGTGCTGGGCATCCTTGGCAAGATGGTCAAGCAACGTCAGGAAAGCGCGCGCGCCTATGAAGAGGGCGGGCGTCTGGAACTGGCCGAGAAAGAACTGGGCGAGGTCACGGTGATCGAAGAGTTTCTGCCGCGCCAGCTCAGCGAAGACGAGGTGAGCGCCGCCATTGATGCCGCGATTGCCGAAGTGAAAGCCGAAAGCATCCGCGATATGGGCAAGGTGATGGGCGTGCTGAAAAGCAAGTTCACCGGCCAGATGGATTTCGGCAAGGCCGGGCCTGCGGTGAAAGCCAAGCTGGGCTGAGCCAGGCGGCAATTTGCCTTTGATCAAAGACGATTGATGGGGTTGCTCACAAGGTTCCTCCGTATTGGAGGAGCCTTTGATGAGCTATATTACTCTGACCCCCGACACTCTTGAACGCGAACATATCTGCTGCGCGATTTCGGACAAGAAATGCGTCGATGGTGTCGCGGCCAAAAAGCAGTGGCTGGCCGGGCTATATGAGCAGGGCTACCGGTTTCGCCGGCTGGATGACCGGGGCAAGGTCTTCATCGAATATGGGCCGGGCGAAGCGGCCTGGATGCCGGTTGCTGCCGAGGGGTGGATGATGATGGGATGCTTTTGGGTGTCCGGCAAATTTGCCAAATCCGGCCACGGTAAGGCGCTGCTTGCCAGCGCGATGAAGAATGCCGCCGTACAGGGGCGCGCCGGGTTGGTAGCCGTGGTTGGCACGAAGAAAATGCATTTCATGTCGGACGGCAAATGGCTGTTGAAACAGGGATTTCGCGAGGTTGACCGGTTGGATTACGGGTTTTCGCTGCTGGTGAAGGATCTCGATGGCTCCACAGCACCGGAGCCGCGCTTTCTTGATGGCTGCCGTGGCGGGGGCTGTGGCGACGAGGCAGGGATCAGCGTGTACTATTCAGATCGCTGCCCCTTTGCCGAATTTCACGTCACCACGTCGCTGAAGGAAAGCTGCGAGAAGCGTGGGTTGGCGCTGAATGTCCACAAGCTCGACAGCCTGGAGGCGGCGCGCGCTGCACCCAGCCCGGCGACGATATTCAGCCTGTTCAAGGATGGGCGTTTCGTCACCACCGATCTGAGCGCCTGTATGGACAGCCGCTTTGATAAGGTGGTGCCATAGCC
>JARRIY010000069.1:0-14669 GCA_037379985.1 Maritimibacter sp. | reverse complement strand
GCTTCGAACTCTCGCTGTATCTGATGCGCGATGTGATGCTGGAACATGCGGTTGATTTGAATGTGCGACTGTTGCGCCTTGGCGCGCTGGAACCGGCCACTCAGGAAGAGCTCCAAAAGCGGATTTGCGATGATGCGTTGATTTTCAGCGATTGCCCGAATTCGATCCTGGTCGAGCTGACGCCGGTCTCCATCTCCACCTGGAACCTGCCTGCGAGCGACGTGGCCTGTGTGAAGCGCGATGAAGATGTGCAACCAGAGGTCGGGTTTGATGTCGGTAATCAGAACAATCTGATGGTTGTGCGTGCCTGCGCTGTGGCTGATCCGTTCTTCCCCACCACTGCGGGGGTGCTGGAAATGCCGAGGGATGAATCTGGCGGCTATCGGCTGGTTGCGATCTCGACCTTTGTGAATGAGCCGTAAGAGGGTGTTATGCTTGGTGATCTTTTTCATATGACCAAAACCTGGCTTCACCGCTTTTCACGGGATGAAGACGCTGTGGTCGTGGTCGAAGCGATGCTGGTCCTGCCGATACTGCTGTGGGCATTCGGAGCTGGCTATGTCTATTTCGATGCGTTTCGGGCCAAAAACCTAGCGACCAAGGGGAATTACGCGATTTCCGATTTGCTGTCGCGGGAAACCAATACTGTGAACGCGAACTATGTCGAAGGCATGGGCAAGGTGTATCAGTACCTGACGCGCTCTAATGACAAATCCTGGATCCGGTCCACGGTGGTGGTTTGTACCGATAAATGCGACCAGCCCGACCGCGAACTGACTGTGGCCTGGTCCTATGCCACCAAGAACCACAATATTCTGACCGACGCCGCCATCGCCGCGCAGTATGATGGCGCTATTCCGGTGATGGCACTGGGGGAAGTTGTCATCGTGATGGAAACCCACATGCAATACGTTCCCGCATTGTCGGAAAAAATCACTGGGCTCTGGGCGCAGGATTTCTATGATATCGTGATGACCCGACCGCGTTTTGTCGACAATATCCCATGTGACTGGCAAGATACATCTTACTCCAGTTGCAAATTGACGCAGTAACTCTGTGCGCTCCTGCACAGGGTCTGCGCCGCTTCCCACCACCAACCGAATTGTCTGATCGCGCCTGAACACTTACCTTTGTGGAAAAGGAGGCGCGCCTATGTCCATTCGCCCTGTTGTATCGACCAATCAAGCCCAACCCACGCTGGAAGGCGCGGGGGTGCGGCTGCATCGCGGCTTTGGCTTTCATGAGCCGGAAGCCTATGACCCCTTCTTGCTGTTTGATGATTTCCGCGGCGAACAGCCTGCGGATTATCTGCGCGGCTTTCCCTGGCACCCGCATCGGGGGATCGAGACGATCACCTATGTGCTGGCCGGCACGGTGGAGCATGGCGACAGTCTGGGCAATACCGGCAAGCTGGGCGCGGGCGATGTGCAATGGATGACCGCCGGATCGGGGATCATGCACCAGGAAATGCCCACCGGGAACATCCTCGGACAGATGCACGGGTTTCAGCTCTGGGCCAATCTGCCCTCCAGCCTGAAAATGACCCAGCCGCGCTATCAGGATGTGAAAAGCGCCGATATTCCGGAAATCACCGATGATGACGGCACCACGGTGCGGGTGATCGTGGGGGAATTCTGGGGCGGCAAAGGCCCTGTTGATGGCATCGCTGCCGATCCGCAATATCTCGATGTCTCGGTGCCTGCCGGGGTGAAAAAGACGCTGAAGGTCGACACCTATAAGAGCACCTTTGCCTATGTGTTCGAAGGGGCCGGAGCGTTTGCCGATGCCTCGCAGCCCGAAGGCGTGTTGCTAGAGAAGGAAGTCGGCGGGCAGGAGGTCAATATCCGCGACCTGTCTGGCAACCGTACCGTAATCCGCTTTGGCACTGGTGACGAGATTACCGTGCAGGCAGGGCCCGAAGGCGTGCGCTTCCTGCTGATCTCGGGCGCGCCGATCAAGGAACCAGTGGCCTGGCATGGGCCGATTGTGATGAACACCCGCGACGAGCTGCGTCAGGCGGTGAAAGAGCTGAATAACGGCACCTTCATCAAGCCCGCGCACTGATCGCAGACACCACTGAAAACGAAAGCGCCGCTCTTATCCCTAAGGGCGGCGCTTGCTTTTGTAGGGTAGGAACCGGGCAGGCTAGATCTGCATCTCGGTCAACTGCTTCTCGATCTGCCGTTTCACCGGGGTCAGCACATTGCCCAGCCGGAGCGCGGCGGAGCGCATCAGCTTGGCCGGGCCGCTGGTGGTGGTGAAGAGTTTCACGATTGTATTGGTGCCATGATAGAGCGGCAGTACCTTGCGGCGATGACGGCGCTCATAGCTCAACAGCGCAGGCATCGCGCCCAGATCCTCGCCGCGCATCTTTGCCTCGCGCAGCTCTTCGGCCAGGATAGCAGCGCCGGACAGGCCCAGATTGTAGCCATGCGCGGTCACCGGGTGCATCCCTACGGCGGCATCGCCCACCAGCGCAAAGCGGTTGGTGACGAAGCGATTGGCCAGCACCCCCATCAGCGGATAGGTATGGCGCTCGGTCACCAGCTCCATCTTGCCCAGACGCCCTTCAAAACGCTCGGAAATATCAGCGGCAAAGTCTTCACCGGATTGCGCCATCACCATATCGGCCTGATCGCTGGGCAGGGTGACAACAACCGAGCTTTTGCGCCCCGCCATCGGCAGGATCGCCAGCGTGCGGTCGTAATGGAAGCATTCGGTGGCGATATCTTCATGGCTCAGCTCATGGCTCATCTCGCAAACGATCACGGTGCGACCGAAATCGGTCATCTGCGCCGAGATCCCCATGCGGCGTCGGTTCTCAGACATCCGGCTATCGGCGGCAATCACCAGCGGCGCGGCCAGCACAGAGCCATCTTTCAGCGTCACCCGGCCTTCGGCATTGTCGGTTTCGACCTGCATCACATTCTTGTCGGTGAGAATGGTGATATTGCCGAGATCCTTCACCGCTTCATAGGCGGCTTTGCGGATCAGGTGGTTGGGAACGATCTTGCCCAGATAGGGCGCGCCGGTTTCATTGGAGTCGAAATGCAGCGCATAGGGATCGACGCCATCAATCACCTTGGCATCGCGGATCACACCGATTTCATCCTCGGGAATATGCGCCCAGAGCCCCAGCTCTTTCATCAGCTTTTCCGAGGTATGGGTGAGGGCGATATCGCGCCCGTCTTCCGGCGGGTTTTCCAAAACCTTCAGAGGATGGCGCTCGACAAGGCAGATATTCAGCCCGGTATCTGACAGCGTGCGGGCGAAACTCAGCCCCGCCGGACCTGCGCCGATGATCACAATATCGAAGCTCTGTGCCGTTTCGGTCATCTCAACCTCTTACTTTGGTTCTCACGTTTCCTAGGCTGCGTAGGGCTGTGAGGCAAGCAGGAAGCAGGGATTGAATGTCGCGGGGCAAGGTTTTGCCGGGACGATTGATGCCGCTGCAAGCCCGCAGGCGTTGACCTTGTCCCAGCTTATGCTAGACCCGCGCAAACGCCGGAAAGACCCGGAAAGGGAATGTAATGAACCTGTTTGCCGATATTCGTGAGCTTGTGATCGGGGCGCTGGACGCGCTGGTTGCCGAGGGCGCTCTGCCTCAGGGGCTGAGCTTTGACAACGTGGCGGTCGAGCCGCCGCGCGATGCCGCCCATGGTGATATGGCCACCAATGCCGCGATGGTACTGGCGAAACCGGCTGGGCTGAAGCCGCGCGATATTGCCGAAGCGCTGGCGGGTAAGCTGACCGAAGATGCACGGATTTCCGATGCCATGGTTGCTGGCCCCGGCTTTCTGAACCTGCGGCTGGACGGGGCCGCCTGGACCGGGCTGGTCTCGACCATCCTCACCGATCCCGCCTATGGCCGCTCGACCCTTGGCGCCGGGCGGAAGGTGAATGTGGAATATGTCTCGGCCAACCCGACCGGCCCGCTGCATGTGGGCCATACCCGGGGCGCGGTGTTCGGTGATGCGCTGGCAAGCCTGTTGGAGTTTGCTGGTCATGAGGTGACCCGGGAATATTACATCAATGATGGCGGTGCGCAGGTCGATGTGCTGGCGCGCTCGGCCTATGAACGCTACCGCGAAGCGCTGGGCCATGCCCCCGAGATTGCCGAAGGGCTTTACCCGGGCGACTACCTTGTGCCGGTGGGCGAGGCGCTGAAAGAGAAATACGGCGACAGCCTGCTCGACAAGGGTGAAGAGCATTGGCTGGAAGATGTGCGCGAGTTTGCCATCGAAAGGATGATGGAGATGATCCGCGAAGATCTCGCCGCGCTGGGCGTCGAGATGGATGTGTTCTTCTCGGAAAAATCGCTCTACGGCACGGGCCGGATTGAAGCGGCGATTGAAGAGCTGCGCGGCAAGGATCTGATCTACAAGGGCACGCTTGAGCCGCCGAAAGGCAAGATGCCGGAAGATTGGGAGCCGCGCGAACAAACCCTGTTCCGCTCGACCGCCCATGGCGACGATGTGGACCGTCCGATCATGAAGTCGGACGGGGCGTGGACCTATTTCGCCCCCGACATCGCTTATCACTACGACAAGGTGACCCGGGGCTTTGACGCGCTGATCGACGTGTTCGGCGCTGATCATGGTGGCTATGTGAAACGGATGAAGGCGGCGGTGTCGGCGCTCTCCGATGGCAACGTTCCGCTCGATATCAAGCTGACCCAGCTGGTGAAGCTCTACAAGAACGGCGAGCCGTTCAAGATGTCGAAACGGGCCGGGAATTTCGTCACCCTGCGCGACGTGGTCGATGCGGTGGGCAAGGACGTGACCCGGTTCCACATGCTGACCCGCAAGAACGATGCGCCCTTGGATTTCGATTTCGACAAGGTGCTGGAACAAAGCCGCGAAAACCCGGTTTTCTACGTGCAATACGCCAATGCCCGGGTGCATTCGGTGCTGCGCAAGGCCGCCGCTATGGGGGTCGTCCCTGGCCAGCCAGTTCAGAGTGAGAAGGCCGAACTGCAGGAACAGCCTAGCAAGCAAGAGGGCAAAGAAGAAAATACTCGCTTAGCGGCCATGCCGCGCAACCATGGAGTAGCGACCTTTGCATTGTCGGGTGAAGATGAGCCGCGCGCTCTCACTCGCCGTATTCCGAAGCCTGTCGCCTTTTATAGTGGTGGGGGCATGCAAAGTGCTCGGCTTGATATTTCCGACGAGGCCGAGATTTCGGTGGCGAAAAAGCTGGCCGAATGGCCGCGCCTGGTCGAGATCGCCGCGCGTGGGCATGAGCCGCACCGGATCGCCTTTTACCTCTACGATCTTGCCAGTGAGCTGCACGGGCTGTGGAACAAAGGCAATGAAAATCCGGCCCTGCGTTTCGTGCAGGAGGGTGACTCAGAAGCCACATCGGCGAAAATCGCTCTGCCTAAAGCTGTTTCCATTGTTATTTCCGCCGGGCTTGGTATTCTTGGCGTAACACCGGCTGAGGAAATGCGCTGAAAAAGCGTCCCGGATCGGTGATCGAGTAGGAACAGAACTGGCGACAAGGCCCGCAGAGGTCAGATGCTGGACGGAGCAGGCAATGCATGATGCAGATTGGGGCAGCTATCCGGCTGCCTATTCGCACGAATCCCATGGGCAGCAACACTACCGCAGCGCAGGGCAAAGCCCCTATGTGCATCCCGCCCATGGCGGAGCGGCACAACCCGCGTCTTATGGCTATGGCGGGGCAGGGGCTGCGAGTTACGGATATCAACCCGCCGCGGCGCAGGCCTATGGCACGCCGCCGCCCTATGGGCAGGCTGGCATGCCGGGCGGCGCGCCTGAGAATGGTGGCGACCCCAAGGGCGGTGCGGCATTTGCACGGATCATAAACGGGGCCGGGGCGGTTCTGTCGGTCGCGCTGATCGCCGGGCTTGCCGTCTGGGGCTATCAACTCGCCGTGCGCGATGTCACCGGTGTGCCGGTGGTGCGGGCGCTGGAAGGTCCGATGCGGGTGCAGCCCGAGGATCCGGGCGGGGTTCATGCCGATTATCAAGGGCTGGCGGTCAATGATGTTGCCGCCGGGATCGAAGAGGCGCCGACCGAAGAGGTCGCGCTGGCTCCCGCGCCAATGGAGTTGAGCGAAGAAGATCAGCCCGTCACCGAATTGGCGCTGGCCGATACGGAAGCCACAGATGCCGCCTCGCTGAGCGATGGCGATATTCTGGCCATGGTCAATGATATGACCGATGGGATCGAGCCGCTTTCGGCGACGCTGGACGATAGCGCTGCGCCGACCGACGCCGTTGCCGCGGTGCCCGGTGCCCATTTTGAAACTATCCCCAGCTCGGTGCCGGGGGTAACGCATTCGCCGCGTCCGAAAGCGCGTCCGGTCGAGCTGGTTGCCCGCGCGGCGACCTCGCCGGTCGAGCTGGCCGTCGCCTCAGCCACTACCGCCACCACGCCTGACTTCCATGATGTCGCCATCACCGATGTGGCTTCGGGCACGCGTCTGGTGCAGCTTGGGGCCTATGACTCCATCGAGGTGGCCAATGCGGAATGGAACCGGATCATGGAGCGCTTCAGCGACGTCTTTGTCGGCAAGGATCGCGTGGTTGAGAAAGCGCAATCGGGTGGCAAGACCTTCTATCGCCTGCGCGCGATGAATTTCGCCGATCTGCCCGATGCCCGTCAGTTCTGTGCGGCGTTGATCGCTGGCAGTGCTGCCTGCATCCCCGTGGTGGCCCGTTGAGCGATCACGGCGCCTTTCTCACAGGGATCGCCGGGCCACGCCTGACACGGGACGAACAGAGCTTTCTGCGCGATGCGGCCCCCTGGGGCTTTATGCTGTATCAGCGCAATGTCGAAGACCCGGAACAGCTTGCCTGGCTCACCGCTGAGCTGCGCGACGCTGTAGGCTGGGAAGCGCCGATCTTCATTGATCCGGAAAACGGGCAGGGCGAACGTCTGGGGCCGCCGCATTGGCGCGACTGGTTGCCGCCGCTGGAACAAGTGCAGTTGAACCCGCGTCAGGCCGTGCGCAGCATGTATCTGCGCTATCGCCTGATTGCCGACGAGCTGCAAGCGATGGGGATTGATGGCAATTGCGCGCCGGTGGTCGATCTGGCCCATGCCGATACCCATCCCGACCAGAAAAACCGCTGCTATGGCGATGATGTGGTGCGGGTGGTCGATATTGCCGGGGCGGTGGCCGAAGCATTGGTCGATGGCGGGGTGATACCGCTGGCGAAACACATGCCGGGGCAGGGCCGCGCCATGGTTGATCCGCATGAGGAATTGCCCCGGATCAGCACCCGCGAAAAGGCGCTGCGGGTTTCGGATTTTCTGGCCTTTCAGGCGGTGTCCGGCCTGCCCATTGCGATGGCGACCCATGCGCTGTTTGAAGATATCGACCGGGAGAACCCGACCCCGTTCAGCCCCGATGTGATCGCCCGCATTCGCGAGGAGATCGGCTTTGCCGGGATGCTGATGACGGATGATATTTCCCTGCCTGCGCTATCTGGTCCGCTTGAGACCCGGGTGCAAACCGCACTCGCGTCGGGGTGCGACATGATCCTGCATGGCTCCGGCGATCTGGGCGAGATGCAGGCGGTGGCAACTGCGGCGGGCAACATGTCGGTGCCCGCAAAAATGCGCGCTGAAGATGTGCTGAGCTGGCGCCGCCCGCCCGAGCCCGTTGACATTCAAGCGCTGGAAGCCGAATTTCAGAGCCTGATGACAGGTCAGGTATAGGGCTTTGGCTGAAGAAGAGTTTCAGGAAGATACGCTCAGCGTGTCCGACAGGCTGGCCGCCGAGGCATTGATTGTTGATGTCGAGGGCTATGAAGGGCCGCTTGATGTGCTGCTGACCCTCAGCCGCACACAGAAGGTCGATCTGCGCGCCATCTCGGTGCTGGATCTGGCCAAGCAATATCTGACCTTCGTCGAAAAAGCCCGGCATCTGCGCATTGAACTTGCCGCCGATTATCTGGTCATGGCCGCCTGGCTCGCCTTTCTGAAATCGCGCCTGCTCTTGCCGCCGGAACCGGGGGAAGAAGGCCCCTCGGGTGAAGAGTTGGCGGCGCATCTGGCCTTTCAGCTCGAACGGCTGCAAGCCATGCGCGACGCCGCCGCGCGGCTGATGGCGCGCGATCAGTTGGGCCGGGATTTCTTTGTGCGCGGCGTGCCGGAAGACGTGCAGCATTCGCGCAATATCACCTATTCGGCGACCCTGATGGATCTGATGCAGGCCTATGCAAGGATCCGCACCAAGGATGAGTTCCGCCCCTATGTGATGGATCGCGACGCGCTGATGACCATGGAGCAGGCGCTGGAACGGATGCGCGAGCTGATCGGCTTTGCGGGGGAGTGGACCGATATCATGAGCTATATCCCCGAAGGCTGGGAAGTGGACCCCGCCCGTCGCCGCACCGCCACCGCCGCGCATTTCGCCGCCTCGCTGGAGCTGGCAAAAGCGGGCAGTATCGAAATTCGTCAGGGCGAGATTTTTGCGCCCATTCAGATACGAAAGAAACCGAATGGCTGAGGAAAACGAGCTGGATCCGAGTGCCGCTGTGCCGGAGGCGATTGACCAGGAGGAAAGCCTGTTTGCCGCGCCGCCGATGGGCGAGCAGGAACGTATGGTCGAGGCCATCCTGTTTGCTTCGGCCGAGCCGGTGCGCGTGAGCGAGCTGGCCGCACGTATGCCGCATGGATCAGACCCCGCCGAAGCGCTGGTCTATCTGCGCAAGCGCTATGAAGGGCGCGGCGTGAACCTGATGAAAGTCGGCGATGCCTGGGCGATGCGCACTGCCGCCGATCTGGGCTTTCTGATGCATAAGGAAGTGGTGGAAACCCGCAAGCTCAGCCGCGCCGCAATCGAAACCCTGGCGATCATCGCCTATCACCAGCCGGTGACCCGCGCCGAGATCGAGGAAATTCGCGGCGTTGGCCTCAGCCGGGGCACGGTGGATCAGCTACTAGAGCTGGAATGGATCCGCTTTGGTCGCCGCCGCATGACCCCGGGCCGCCCGGTTACCTATGTCGTCACCCAGAACTTCCTTGATCATTTTGGCCTTGAAAGCGCCCGCGATCTGCCGGGGCTGAAAGAGCTGCGCGCCGCCGGTCTGCTCGACAGCCGCCCGATGCCCGGCCCGGACGAGGATGATGGCGAGGCGGATGACAATGACGGCCAGTCGGAAATGTTCGAAGAATAGGCTTTTCAGCTTGGTCTGAAGGCGCGTCAGTCGGGTTTTGGTCAGGGGCGCCGGGGCGGTGCACCGGCTCGGAAGTTCACGAAATGGTCACAATGCCAGGATTGGGAAGCCGCGCCGATGCTGTTACACTCCGGCCTGAAAGAGGTGCCCGATGAACCCTGAACGACTGCTCATGATGTTTCTGCGCCCGCTGATCCGGCGGCTGGTCAATCGCGGTGTGGATGCCGGAATTGATCGTGTCGCGGGCAAGGGCAAATCGCGCGACGAGATGACGCCGGAAGAGCGCCAGCAGGCCAAACAGGCCCGCGAAATGAGCAAGCGCGCCAAACAAGCAATGCGCATCACCCGCCGGATGCGTTGAACGTGAACGCCACCGTTGCCTGGACAGATTGGGCCGGAATGGGGCTGGAACGCTGCACGCTGGATGTGCAGGCCGATGGGCTGTCGTTGGAAGGCGTGGTGATCGGTACGCGCGGCGGCGATTATGGCGCGCATTATCGCATCGAAACCGATGCCGGTTTTGTCACGCGTGATGTCTGGCTGCGCTATATTGGCGGGCCAGAGCTACATGTGATGAGTGACGGGCAGGGGCAGTGGCATGATGTGCTGCGCGATCAGCCGATCTCTGCTCTGGACGGCTGTTTCGACGTCGATATCGGTGTCACGCCCGCCACCAACCTACTGCCGATTAAGCGGCTGAAGCTCGCGGATGGGGCCAACCGCGATATTCTCGCGGCCTATGTGCCGCTTCCAAGCCAGGTCGAAGACGCCTTTCTGCCGCGTCCGGCGAAGCAGCGCTATACCTGCCTCAGCCCGGACCGTGCCTATCGCTATGAAGGGTTGTTTCGCGGTTTTACCGCCGATCTGGAAATCGACGCGCATGGGCTGGTGCTGGATTACCCCGAGACCTTCCGGCGCGTGCCGAGCTGAAGCTTGCCTAAAACCCACACACAGGCTCAGCCGCCCAGCATCCGGTCCACCTCGCTGCCCGGGATCGAATGGGTGAGGCCAGAGAAATCGCCCCGCTCAAACATCGCGTGACCGATATCGGCAATCAGCCGCTGCGTGGCGCGGGCAAGGGCGGAGCCGAGGGAGATGCGGGCCACACCGATCCCGGCGAATTCCTCACGCGATACTTCGGCAAAATCACCAAAGGCCAGCGCGTTGACGGGCAGGGTGGTGGCGGCGCAGATTCGGGCTTGCGCGTCGAGCGATCCCGGCACCGGCACATAAAGGCAATCGGCCCCGGCTTCCTCGTATCCCGCCAGCCGCGCCAGCGCCTCGTCGAGATCGTACTGCCCTTGCATCACCCCATCGGCGCGGGCGACCAGCATGAAGTCTCGGGGCAGGGCACGGGCGGCAGCGGCGGCAGCGCGGATGCGTTCAATCGCCAGTTCGCGCCCATAGGGGGCCGGGCCTTGTTGCGGGATGTCTTCGATGGAAATCCCCGCCAGCCCCACTTCCGCCGCCAGACGCACGGTTTCGGCAACCGTATCCGGATCATCACCAAAGCCGTTTTCGAAATCGCCCGAGACCGGCAGGGTGACCGCTGCAACCAGATCCTGTGCATGGGCCAGCGCTTCATCGCGGCTGACGGCGCCGTCGGAGCGCCCCAGCGTGAAGGCATGGGCCGAGCTGGAGGTGGCAATCGCCTCGGCCCCCAGAGCGGCCAGCATCTTGGCGCTGCCCACATCCCAGGCATTGGCGAGGATGAAGGGGTTGCCGGGCCGGTGCAGCGCGCGGAAGGTGGCGCCGATGTCATGGCGGCCTCGCCGAAGCTTTCGCCCGGCATCACTGCGATTTTCTCGGCGTCCAGCAATTGGCCTGCAAATTCCTGTCCAGACAGCCCGGTCGCGCGGATGTCGAGCATCAGATACATCGCGCCTTGCGCGGGGACATGGCGTAGGTGGTTCTGCCCCTCCAGCAGGCGCATGGCGAGGTCGCGGCGGCGGCGGAAGGGGGCGGCGATTTCCTCTTCCAATGCAGTGCCCTGACCAAGGGCAAAAAGCGCGGCCTCCTGAATATAGCCCGGCACCCCGAAGGTGGTATGGGTCGAAAGGTTGGTGATGGCCTCGATGGCCTCTTCCGGTCCGACCAGCCAGCCGACGCGGCTGCCGGTCATTGCGTGGCTTTTGGAAAATGAGCCGACCACCAGCGAGCGCGCGGCCATGTCGGGCAGGGCGCGAGGCGTGAGATGCGTGCCCTCCCAGATCTGGGTGTCATAGACCTCATCGGAGATCAGCCAGAGCCCGGATTCGGTGACCGCCCCTGCAATCGCCTCGAGCGTGGCGCGCGGATAGACGGCGCCGGTGGGGTTGTTGGGCGAGTTGATCAGCAGGCTTTTGGCACCGGTCGCAGCAGCGGCAGCTACGATGTCCTCGGCCCGGGGCAAAAAGCCTTCCTCCGGGCGGGTGGCGATGGCTTGCGGGCGCCCGCCGACTGCCGAGATCGTGCCGGGATAGGTGGCATAGAACGGGTCGATGAACAGCCCGGTTTCGCCCGGATCGAGCACGGCAGCATGGGCGGCCAGCAAGGCGGCTTGCCCGCCGGGGGTGATATGCACGTTTTCGGGGCCGGTGGGCACGCCGCTGCGCGCCGTCACCCGCTCGGCCACCGCCTGACGCAGGGCAGGGATGCCGGGAATATCGGCATAGCCGGTATGGCCCGCCTTGGCAGAGCTGTGCATCGCATCGAGAATGGCCGGGATGGTGCGGTTATCCGGCTCGCCAATGGTCAGCTCCACCACGCTTTCGCCCGCCGCCACCATCCGGCGTGCTTTGAAAAACACCGCCCAGGCATCACCGCCGCCCTTAAGGCCCCGAATCCGATCCGATAACTGCATCGCGCATCTCCGATTTTTGACCAAACGGACATGGGAGCGCCGGGATTGTCCAGCCATATCCGCCCGCATTTTGACGCATAGCCCCAATAATTTGCGCCTGCCCCCTTCCCAAACCCCAACTTGCATGAAATAGGGAGGCGTCAAACGAAGCATCCAAGGAGATACCCCATGGAGATTCGCGAGGCGCTCACCTTCGACGATGTCCTTCTCGTGCCGGCGGAAAGTTCCGTCCTGCCGTCAACTGCGGATACCCGCACGCGCGTGACCCGGAATATCACTCTGAACATCCCGCTTTTGGCAGCGGCGATGGACACCGTAACCGAAGCCCGGATGGCGATTGCCATGGCGCAGGCGGGCGGCATGGGGGTGATCCACAAGAACCTGAGTGTTGAAGATCAGGCCCGCGAAGTGCGGCGGGTGAAACGCTTTGAAAGCGGCATCGTCTATAACCCGATCACTCTGACGGCAGATCAAACCCTGGCCGATGCCAAGGCGCTGCAGGAGCGGTATCGGGTGACCGGCTTTCCGGTGGTTGATGGCGAAAACCATGTGGTCGGGATCGTGACCAACCGCGATATGCGCTTTGCCCCCTCCGATGACACCCTGATCAGCGCGATGATGACTTCGGAAAACCTCGCGATGCTCACCGAGCCTGCGGATCTGGACGAGGCGAAAAGCCTGATGAAAGAGCGCCGGATCGAGAAGCTGCTGGTGGTCGATGGCGACGGCAAGCTGACCGGGCTTCTGACCCTGAAAGACACCGAACAAGCGGTGCTGAACCCGACGGCTTGCAAAGACGATCTGGGGCGGCTGCGTGTGGCGGCGGCGACCGGTGTGGGCGATGCGGGCTTTGAACGGGCGCAAGCGCTGGTGGATGCGGGCGTGGATATCGTGGTGATCGATACCGCGCATGGGCATTCGGTCGGTGTGCTGGATACGGTGCGCAAGGTCAAAGCGCTGCCCGGCAATTTCGACGTGATCGCGGGCAATGTTGCCACCGGTGCGGCGGTGAAATCGCTGATCGAAGCGGGCGCAGACGGCGTGAAAGTGGGCATCGGCCCCGGCTCGATCTGCACCACGCGGATGGTGGCGGGCGTTGGCGTGCCGCAGCTGACCGCGATCATGGATTGCGCGGCGGCGGCGGGCGATGTGCCGGTGATTGCCGATGGCGGCATCAAGTTTTCGGGCGATTTTGCCAAGGCGATTGCGGCCGGGGCCTCGGCGGCGATGGTTGGCAGCATGATCGCGGGCACCGATGAAAGCCCGGGCGAGGTGATCCTGTACCAAGGCCGCAGCTTCAAATCCTATCGCGGCATGGGCAGCCTTGGCGCCATGGCGCGCGGCTCGGCGGATCGCTATTTCCAGAAGGATGCGGCGAGCGACAAGCTGGTGCCGGAAGGGATCGAAGGCCAGGTGCCCTATAAGGGCTCGGTGGCGACGGTTCTGCACCAAATGGTCGGCGGTCTGCGCGCGGCGATGGGCTATACCGGCAATGCGACGGTGGCCGAGATGAATGGCGGTGCCAATTTCGTCAAGATCACCGGCTCGGGTCTGAAGGAAAGTCATGTGCATGACGTCCAGATCACCCGCGAGAGCCCGAATTACCGGATTGGGTAAGAATATGAACCTGTTGGGCGGCGATATTGAGGTGATGCTATGACCCCCGCCGCCCGCATTGCGGCCGCGATCGAGGTGCTCGATCTGTGGCTGGATGGCGCCGCTGTCGAGCAGGCGCTGACCTCCTGGGCACGCAAACATCGCTTTGCCGGGTCGAAAGACCGGGCGGCGATCCGTGATCATGTGTTTGGCGCGGTGCGCTGTCGGAAAAGCTTTGCCGCGCTTGGCGGCGCGGAAACCGGGCGCGGGCTGATGATCGGCGCGCTGCGGGCCGAGGGGCGCGATCCCGGCGAGATGTTCACCGGCGACGGCTATGCGCCCATGGCTTTGCAGCCTGGCGAGGGCGATGGGCCGGAGATCGGCGATCTGTCGGAAAGCACAAGGCTGGATTGCCCCGATTGGCTGGAATTGCCGCTGCGTGCGGCTTTGGGCGAAGATTTCGCCCCTGTCATGGACGCCCTGCGCCAGCGCGCGCCGGTCTTCCTGCGTGCCAATCTGGCGAAGGGCAGCCGCGAGGACGCCAATAAAGTCCTTGCAGAAGACGGGATTATTGCTGCCCCGCATCCGCTGTCGCCTTCGGCGCTGGAAGTGATCGAGGGCGCGCGTAGCGTGCAGAACTCCCGTGCCTTCATGGATGGGCTGGTAGAGCTGCAGGATGCCGCCAGTCAGGCGGTTGTGGACCTTCTGCCCGTGTCCTCCGGCGCCAAGGCGCTGGATTTCTGCGCGGGCGGGGGTGGCAAAAGCCTGGCGCTGGCGGCAAAAGGCGCGGATGTCACCGCGCATGATATTTCCGCCAAGCGCATGGGCGATATTCCGGTGCGTGCCAAACGCGCCGGGGCGACTGTCCGCGTGGTTGAGCAAAAGAACAGCCTGAAGGCTGCCGGATATGATCTTGTTTTTGCTGATGCCCCTTGCTCCGGGTCCGGGTCCTGGCGGCGCAGCCCGCAAGGCAAATGGGATCTGAACCAGCCCCGACTTGACGAGCTTTGCAGCATTCAGGCGGGTATTCTTGACGAGCTTACGGGCTATGTCGCCCCCGGCGGCACGCTGGCCTATGCC